>WHTA01000022.1 GCA_009379825.1 Streptosporangiales bacterium | reverse complement strand
GATGGTCCGCCCGATCCCGGGCGTGGCCCGAGGGGCACGATGGTCCGCCCGATCCCGGGCGTGGCCCGAGGGGCACGATGGTCCGCCCGATCCCGGGCGTGGCCCGAGGGGCACGATGGTCCGCCCGATCCCGGGCGTGGCGGTCCGGTATTGCGGTCGGCCCGGCCTGCCCCGGGCGGGGTCGGCGTGGGCGCACCCGGGCGCGGTGGTCAGCGCTCAGCACGGCTGTCGACCGGCCGGTGACCCGGTCCGCCTGATCGGGGCACGGCGTCACCAGCCGTTCGGGTGCGCAGGCACAACCTGGGGTGCCGAGCCGCTCGGCGCAGGCGCGCCAACGGTGGGCAACCCTGGGCGGGTGGCATCGGGTCACGATGCATGCTCGCTGCGCCTGCTCAGGGGCAGGGCCGGTCCCGTGCGGGGGGACCAGTCCGCGGGGTCCGCGGGGTCCGCGGGTGCGTGGCGTGGCTCGCTGACGGCCACAGCCCGTCCCGGGCAGGGACGGTTGGCGGGTGGCTGGTACCCCGCTGAGGAGGTGCCCCCCTTCCCTGGTGGGGTACAGGTCAGCGGGTGCGTGCCGTCGCCGCTAGGACGGCGGCGGCTACTACATGGCCGCCTGCGGCGCGGACCGCTCGGGTGGCTTCGGCGAGGGTGGCGCCGGTCGTCAGGACGTCGTCGACGAGCAGCACGGGGCGGCCGTGCAGCAGGTCGCTCCAGCGCGGCCGCACGCGCAACGCACCGGTCAGGTTGGCCAGCCTGGCCCGCGCGTCCAACCCCGCCTGGTCCGCGACCCCACGGACGTGGCGCAGGGTGTCCGGCGGGGCCAGCTCGACGCCGGACACGCCGTGCCGGGCCGCGGCGGCTACCAGCAGCGCGAGCGGCGAGTACCCCCGGTGCCGTGTCCGCGCACGGACGGCGGGCACCTGCACCACCAGCACCGTGGGCGGCGGTCGGGGTTGGTGTTCGACCGCCGCCGTGATCGCGGCGGCGAGCGCCGCACCCAGCGGCCTCGCCAGGGCGCGCCTGCCCCGGTCCTTGTACCCCACGATGACGGCGCGCACCGGACCGTCGTAACCAGTCGCTGCCCACACCACCGGAAGGCCGACGCCGACAGGACGGGTGACCCTGGTCGGCGCGGCGCCGAGCCTAGTACGGCACGCCGTGCACAGCAGGCCGGGTGCATTGCCGCAGCCCGCGCAGTACTGCGGCAGCACCAGATCGACGAATGCCGCCAACCAGCGACGCAGCTTGTCCCACAGATGGCATCTCACGCCCACACCATCGGCAGCCGAGAACACCGGGAGAAGCCCGGCGATCACATCTGTGGACAACCGGCCCGGTCACCCGGCGGACGGTTCGGTATCCATGCGGGTGGCTGACAGGCTGTGGTGACGCGTGGCCGTTGGCTAGACGACCCGGTAGCCGTGCGTATGTGGCCGGGGGGCGGTGACCGTCCCGGTGCAGCAGCCGTCGGAGGGGGAGGCGCGCGGTAGCCGGCGACGGTGTGGGTGGCGCGCGGTAGCCGGCGACGGTGTGGGTGGCGCGCGGCGGCCAACCGCGGCGTCGGCGACACACCGAAGCCAGCCGCGGCGTCGGTGGCGAACGGCGGCCCGGCCGCACCTGCACGCCGCGCTGGACGGGTTCGTCCGGCTGGACGCGCCTGACTGGGCGGCGCGGGCGGAGGGGGAGCTGCAGGGGCGACCGGCGAGACGGTACGGCGCCGCGGGCCGGACACCATGACCATGCTGACGCCGCAGGAGCTGCGCATCGCCACGCTCGTCGGTGCCGGTGCCACCAACAAGGCGGCGGCAGCGCAGCTGTTCCTCAGCCCGCGCACCGTCGGCTACCACCTGCGGAAGACCTTCGCGAAGCTCGGCGTCGGATCCCGCAGCGAACTCGCCGGCCGGATGGTGGACCTCGGTGAACGGACCTAGCCTCAATCGTTCACGTGTAGTCGCGCCAGTGCACGGTTCGCGCTGATCACCGACCTGGCGTACGACCGTCCGTCCGGTGGCGCACCCGCCAGGCCGGTCACCGCGCCGGTGATGAAGGATCGAGGCTAGCCCGGGTAGGCGGGCGAGTGGCCGGATCCGACGGTGGTGGAGCTGAACTCGTCCGGCTGGGAGATGGCCACCCGGCCGTCGTGGTCGGTGACGAGCAGCGGCAGCCCGGTGCCCGCGGCCACCGCGTCGAGATCACGGACGCTGGACGCCTTGCGCAGCGACAGGCCGTCCACCGAGACCAGGTAGCTGGCCCGCAGGTCGCTCTGCTCGCGCGCCGCGACGGCGAGCGTCCGGCCGTCGTACCACCAGACGTCGTCGACCGCGGTCAGGCTCGGCGCCACGGGACGCACGTTGCGCACGCTGATCCCGCCGTCGCCGTCGCGGTCGAGCACCGCGGTACGCAGCTCCCCTGCGTCGCCGCTGCCCACCGCGAACGCGATGCGCACACCGTCCCAGGACACCCGCACGCTGCTGACGTGCAGGCCTTCCAGGCCCTCGGCCTCGACCTCGACCGGCTCGCCCCTGCCGTCGGTGAACCGCAGCAGCCGCGGCCCGCTCTCGGCGTTCTCCACGACCCACAGGTTGCCGTTGCGGTCCCAGGAGGGGGCGGACAGCTCCTTCCCGTTGTACAGCTGGGTCGGCTTGCCCTTCTCGTTCAACGCTCCGACCCAGAGATCGTCGCCGTTGACGGACAGCGCTGCCGCGCGCCGCCCGTCGAGCGAGATCGCCGGCTTCACGAACGTCAGCGCCCCGGTGCCGAACGGCCCGGCGAGCGGCTCCACGTCGGCGGCGGACGCGTCCACGGCGACGAGCTCGTTGTCGTCGTTGATGAAGTAGCCCCGCTTGGCGGTGACCACCCGCGCCGGCTCGTACGCGCTGAACGCGGAGCTGCCGTAGACGGCGTTGTCGCCGTCGATCTCCACGTCGACCTCGCTGACCCCTTCGATGCGCAACAGCGTGGCGGTGAGCTGCGCGATCATCCGTGCCCTGCGGGCGCCGGTGAGACCGACGGCGCCGCCGCCTAGCTGCACGGTCAGCCGGCCGTTGTCGTCGATGGTCGGCGACGACTCGAGCACGGTGTCGGACGGGATCGCGGACGCCACCCCGGGAGCCACCGACCCCTGCGGCCCGTTGATCAGCGCCCTGGTGAGGTCGGTCGGCCAGTCGTCCCTGTCGGCGGCCGGCAGCACGATCGGGCTCGGGACGAGGACGTTCGACTCCTTCGCGAAGAAGTACGCGTCGAACGGGGAGTACGCCGACACCGCGTCGTACGCGCTCATCATCTTGGTGTTCGGCAGGCTGCCGATGCGCCACTGGCCGTTCACCCGCTGCATCCGGAAGACGGCTTCCATCGTGGTGCCCTCGGGGGACGGCTGGTACTCGCCGCTGTTGCTGACCGTGGCGCGCTCGGTCGCGGTGATGGTGACGGTGTCGTCGCGGCCGACCTCCAGCCGGAAGTCGTCGTCCTGCGCGTAGACCCGCACCGCGGGGTCCTTGGCGGCCGGCCAGCCCGCCCGGACGTCCGGCGTGAGGTACGCGCGCGCGACCTCGTCGCCGTCGGACGGGGTCGCCATCGCGGCGAGGAACCCGGACACGACCTGCGCCGGCGTCCACCCGGCCTGCGGGCGCTGGGCGAACACCTGGATGGGTTCCTGCCCGCGGACGCCTTCCGGCCGGCCACCCCGGCCGGCCTCGACGGGTCCGCTCGTCGGCACCTTGGCACAGCCCGCGAGCAGCAGCGCACCGACGAGCAGCGCGGCGATCGTCCTTCTGGTCATGGTGATGCTCCCCCGGCCGGCAGGGCGCTGTCCGGCTCCTCCACCGCGTCGGCAACGTCCGGTGCCGGCTCCTGCGGCTGCGGCACGTCCGGCATGTCCATCGGCAGCGGCGAGCCGTCGAGCACGGCGCCGGCCGCCACCGGGAGGGTGAGCCGGAAGAGCGCGCCGTAGCCGCGCCCCCCGGTCGCCTGCAGCCAGCCGGCGTGCAGGTGTGCGTCCTCGGACGCGATGGCGAGGCCGAGCCCGGTGCCGCCTGCGCCGCGCGCACGGGCGGGGTCGGCGCGCCAGAACCGGTCGAACACCCGCTCCGCCTCCTCCGGGTCGAGGCCCACCCCGTGGTCGCGGACGACGACCGCGACCGCCTGCTCGTCGACGCCGACGGTGATCTCTATGGCGCCGTCCTCGCCGTAGTTGATCGCGTTGCCGACGAGGTTGCGCAGGATGCGGTCGACCCTGCGGGTGTCGATCTCGGCGACGCACGGCTCGTCCGGCAGGTCCACGGTGATCGCGCTGCCGGCCTGCTCGGCCAGCGGCCGGTTGCCTTCCACCGCCGCCCGCACCAGGTCGCGGACGTCGGACGGGCCCGCGTCGAGCACCACGGCGCCCGCGTCGTACCTGCTGATCTCCAGCAGGTCGGCGAGCAGCGACTCGAACCTGTCGAGCTGGGCCTGCAGCAGCTCGGCCGCCCGCGCGGCGTCGCCGGTGAGCCTGTCGCGGTCGTGGTAGAGCATGTCGGCGGCCATCCGCACGGTGGTCAGCGGCGTGCGCAGCTCGTGCGACACGTCGGAGACGAACCGGCGCTGCACGCGGCCGAGCTCCTCCAGCTCACCGATCTGCCGTTCCAGGCTCGCGGCCATCGAGTTGAACGAGGTCGCCAGCCGGGCGAGGTCGTCCTCGCCGCGTACGTGCATGCGCTCGGCCAGGTGCCCGGCCTCGAACTCGCCCGCCGTGCGGGCGGCCAGCCGTACCGGGGTGACCACCTGTCTGGTCACCAGGTACGCGATGGCGCACAACAGCGCGACCAGTGCCGCGCCGACGAGCGCCACCGTGCGCTGCACCAGGCCTAGCGTCTCCTGTTCCTGGTCGAGCGGGAACAGGTAGTACAGCTGCCACGGCCCGACCTTGGAGCCGACGACGATGGCGGGCTGCGGCTCGTCACCGTTGCTGTACCGGATCTCCGTGTACGTGCGCCGCTGTTCGAGCGCCGGCGCGGCTTCGACGGCGTCGCGCAGCCGACCGGGGATGCTCAACAGCGAGACGCCACCGGTCGCCCTGGCGAGGTTGGCGCCTGCCGGCACGTCGCGCGCCCCCGCGCGCACGGCGACGTAGTAGCGGCCGGCGGTGCCGCTGCGGTTGTTGAGCTCGTTGACGACGCCGGCCTGCAGCGACTCGAGCGCCTGCGGGTCCCTGGTGTCGAGCGCGACCAGCTGGCCCTGGGCGTACAGCGTGCCCGACCAGGCTTCCTCGGTCGCCGCGGTCATCTTCTCGTCGAGCAGGCCCTCCTGGATGCGGGCGACGAGGAACCAGCCGAGCAGGCCGACGACCAGACACGAGACGGCGAGCGTGGAGACGACGACCCGGAACTGCAGGGACCGGCGCCAGTGCCGTATCAGGCGCGCCGCCACGGCGCGGACCTGGCGGGTCTGTCGACCGGCCAGTCGCCGCGCACGACGGGCCAGCCCATGGCCGGCCGTGCTCATCTCGCGACTGCCTCCTTCGCCTCCTCGGTCCGCGTCGCCGGTCGCCGCGGCGTCGGTGGCCGAGGTGCTCGCGGCACCGCGATCGCTACTCGGCTCGTACGTCGTGCACCTCGGTCAGGCCGGGCCCGCCTTGTAGCCGACCCCCCGGACGGTGACCACTACCTGCGGGTTCTCCGGGTCCTGCTCGACCTTGGAGCGCAGCCGCTGCACGTGCACGTTCACCAGCCGGGTGTCGGCGGCGTGCCGGTAGCCCCACACCTGTTCGAGCAGCACCTCGCGGGTGAACACCTGGCGCGGCTTCCTGGCGAGCGCGACGAGCAGGTCGAACTCCAGCGGGGTCAGCGAGATCGACTCCTCACCGCGGCGGACCTCGTGTGCGGCGACGTCGATGTCGAGGTCGCCGATCTGCAGCAGCTCGGGCAGCGGGTCCTCGGAGCGCCGCAGCCTGGCCCGTACCCGGGCCACCAGCTCCTTGGGCTTGAACGGCTTCACGATGTAGTCGTCGGCGCCTGACTCGAGGCCGAGCACGACGTCGACGGTGTCGCTCTTCGCGGTGAGCATCACGATCGGGGTGCCGGATTCCGTCCTGATGTCGCGGCAGACGTCGATGCCGTCCTTGCCCGGCAGCATCAGGTCGAGCAGCACGAGGTCGGGGCGCACCTCGCGGAACAGGTCGAGTGCCTTGTCTCCGGTCGGGCAGAAGTGTGGCTCGAAGCCCTCACTCTTGAGCACGATGCCGAGCATCTCGGCAAGTGCGGTGTCGTCGTCGACGACTAGGACGCGTCCCTTCATGAACACATAGTTTCACAACGGCATCCAGTTCCACGAAGACCCGGGAACGTGGTGGGCCTGGGAACTCGGTTCCACAAGGACCAGGGAACGTGGGGGCCTGGGAACTCGGTTCCACGAAGACCCGGGAACGTGGGGGTCTGGGGGCTCGGCCCCCAGAAGATACGAAGTGCCTCGGAAATCGGCAACGGCCGATGAACAGGGGCGCCGAGGCGGCCCATTGGTGCTGGTATGAGTCGCCTCGGCGCTCTGAGCCGGAAAACCAGAGGGACACACACACAGGACAACCCCGAGTCCGGCTCAGGGGATCTTTCCTATCACGACGGCTCCGAGGGCAGACAGCACAGCCGGGTAACGGGTGGTCCCCGCGGCATCCGCGCTGGTGTCGGACCCCGCGCGGGGTGGGCGCATGCCAGGATGGCGACGTGTCGGTCGAAGGCCCGCAGGCTGGCCGCAGCGTCTTCCCGCTGCGGCCACTCGGCGCTGGCGAGGTTCTCGACGCGGCGGTGACGACGATGCGTACGTACGCGCGCGTGACGCTCGGCCCGAGCGCGATCGTGCTCGGTGGCAGCGCGCTGTTGGTAGGCCTGCTCGGCACGTTCGTCTTCACCGGCCTGTTCCTGAGCGGGAACTCGGTGCTGCAGGTGATCGCCGGCGTGGTCGGTGCGGTGGGCCTGTTGGCGGGCCAGCTGTTCGGCTGGGTGGTCGACCTGTTCGCCATGGCGGCGCTCAGCTCGGTGTTCCTCGGCGTGGTCTCGCGCGCGGTGCTCGGCCGGCCGGCGCCGTTGCGCACGGTCTGGCGCGACACGAAGGGCAGCGTCGGCTGGCTGGTGCTCTTCGCGCTGATGCAGGCCGCGGCGATCACCGGGCTGTACTTCGTGGTGATCCTGCCGGCCCTGTTCATCGGCGACCTCCCGGACGTCGGCCCGTACCTGGTCGTGCTCTGGATGCTGCTCGTCGGTGCGGTCGCTGCGTTCCTCTACGCGCAGGTGTGGCTCGCGCCGGCGGCGATCGTGGTCGAGCGGGTGAACGTCGTGCAGGGCATCGCACGCTCGTGGCGGATGACGGCTACCGGGCGGTTCCGGGCGATGGGGGTGCTGCTGCTCGTCGGGCTGGTGTGCGCCGTGCTGTGGCCGGTCTTCGGCTACGGGTTCGGGGCGTTGGCGTTGCTGCTCGGCCAGGTGCTCAGCATCGGGTTCTCCAGCATGGTCGCGCAGGTGCTGTACTTCGCGGTGGTGTTGCTGAGCTCGCTGCTGGTCGCGATCGTGGTGGTGCCTTACCTGTACCTGGCGATGGGCACCGCCTACTTCGAGCTGCGCTGCCGCGCGGAGGGTTTCGACCTGCTGCTCAGCGAGGCGCACACCGCGGGCCGGCTGCGTGACGTGCCGGTGGACGCGTTCTTCCTGGGGCCTGGCACGGTGTTCGCCGGGCCGGCGGACGCCAGGCCGCCGTTGCCGCCGCCGGGCCGCCGTACGGTGGCGTCGATGCCTGTGCCGCCGATGGGCCCGGTCGTGACGGGTGGGCCGCGATGAACGTGCCGGTCGGGGTCGGCAGGGAGGAAGCGAGGCGCCTCGCGGAGCGCGAGCTGGACGAGCCCGCCTACGGCCAGAACGAGAGCTGGGCGGACAAGCTGCAGCAGTGGCTGGACGACGTGCTCTCCCGGTTGGACGACATCTTCGACGACATCCAGCCGACGGACTCGACGGTCGGCGGCTGGTTCGGCCTGGTCGTCATCGTCCTCATCGTGGTCTTGGTGATCGTGCTCGTGCGGTATCGGGCCGGGACGATGCAGCGTGCGCGCCGGCGGTCCGAAGCCGCGTTGCTCGAGCCGGTGCAGTTCGTCAGCGCGGCCCAACAACGGAACACGGCCGACGAGTACGCCACGGGCGAGGAGTGGGCGGAGGCGATCCGCGCGCGGATGCGTGCCATCGCGCTCGCCCTCGAGGAGCGTGCGCTGCTCGACCGCAGGCCGGGCCGTACCGCCGACGAGGTCGCGTCGGACGCGGCGCCTGCACTGCCCGATCATGCCGGTGAGCTGAGGCGGGCCGCGCGCATCTTCGACGACGTCTGGTACGGCGGGCACACCGCCGACCGCGAGCTGTACGGCGAGATCACCGACATCGACGAGCGCCTGGCGGCGGCGAAGCCGACGTTGACCGGGGCCGCCCGGTGACCCAGGCGAGTACCTCGCTGGCGCCCACCCGCAGCGCCGCGGCACGCAAGGCACGGCCGTTCGTCGTCTTCGGCGTGGCGGCGGCGGTCATCCTGCTCGGCATTCTGCTGCTGCCCTTCCTCACCGCGGAGAACACCAGGGCGCTGTCGACCGAGTCGACCGAGCCGGACGGGGCACGGGCGATCGCACAGCTGCTGGACGACCAGGGCGTGGACGTGACCGAGGAGACCTCGCCGCGCGACGCCGTCGACCGGGCGACGGCGGACACCACGCTGGTCGTCGCGGACACGAACTTCCTCACCAAGCCCGCGGCGCGTGCGATCAAGCGGTCGCAGGCGGACGTCGTGCTGCTCCAACCGCTGCCGGTGCGGCTGGCCGACGTCACCGGCGACGTCCAGACAGCGGGCGCAGGCGGGACGACGGAGGTCGCGCCCGACTGTCCGCTGGCCGCGGCCCAGCGGGCCGGCACCGTCGACATCGGCAACTCGGACGTCTACGACGTGGCACCCGGCGCGGAGGCGATGACGTGTTACCCGGCCGAGGACGGCGCCCACCTCGTGCAGCTGCGCGACGGCTCGCGGACGATCACCGTGGTCTCGTCCTCGTACCCGTTCCAGAACGGCGGCCTCACCAGCGCAGGCAACGCCGCGTTCGCCATGAACCTGTTGGGCGCGAACGAGGACCTGATCTGGCTGCTGCCCAACCCGCAGTCGTCCGACTTCGAACCCACCGGGTCGCTGACCTCGTTGCTGCCTGACGTCACGAGGATCGCCGCGTTCGGGACGATCGTCGCCATCCTGCTGTACGCGCTGGCCCGCGGTCGGCGGCTGGGGCCGGTGGTGTCGGAACGGTTGCCGGTGCTCGTACGTGCCACCGAGACCACGGAGGGCCGTGCCCGGTTGTACCGAACGCTTCGGGCGCGGGAACGTGCCGCGGACTCGTTGCGGCGTGGCACGATCGCGAAGATACGTGCGCCGCTGCGGCTGCCGCGCGACAGCTCACCGGACGCGGTGGTCGCGGCCGTCGCGGCGCGGGTGCAGCGCAACCCGGCGGAGGTCGGCAGCCTGCTCTACGGCGGCGCCCCACCCGACGACGCCGCGTTGGTACGACTCGCCGACGACCTGGACACCCTGGAAGGGGAGGTACGCCGCTCGTGACAGTGCATCCCGTCGACCTCCCGCGCTCCGCTCCTCGCTCACCTACGGTGATCTGGGGACTTGCGGACCGTACGTTCGCTGCGATGCTCACGCGGAAGGCCTCCTCATGACCCACAGACCCACCAACACACACGACCCCGTGCCTGCGACCGGCGGGGTGGGAGGAGACGGCCGCGGATGAACCCGCAGGAGCCAAGCGACCAGAACGCCCAGGATCAGCCGGACCAGGAACCAGCCTGGCCGGCGACCGAGCAGCACTCCCCGCAGGACCAGGAGCACGCGTCGTCGGCGACGGAGCGGCCGACCGTGCACTTCGGGCCGGACCAGCCCGCCGAGCCGACGCGCGCGCCCGCCCAGCAGGCCTGGCCGGCGGCCGAGGCGGACCAGGCCGCACCGCCGGGTAACCCCTTCTACGAGCCGACGACGGTGCACCAGGACCCCGCCGGGTACGCACCGCCACCACCGGCCGGCGGCCCGGCGTTCGACTCCGCCCCCGCGCCGGGCCGGGCCGTACCCGGTGACCAGGCAGCCCCACCGCCGGACAGTCCCGTGCCGCCAGGCAGACCCGTGCCGCCGGGCAGTCCCGCGCCGCCAGGCGACACCGGGCCGGGCCAGGCCGCACCCGGTGACCAGGCAGCCCCACCGCCGGGCAGACCCGCGCCGCCGGGCAGTCCCGCGCCGCCGGGCAGTCCCGTGCCGCCGGGCGACACCGGGCCGCAGCCGGTGCCGGACGGCCCAGGGCCGCAGCCCGTCCCGCCGCCGGGCGCACCCATGCCGCCGGCGCCGGGCGGTGCGCCCATGCCGCCGGGTGGGCCGGGGCCGCAGCCTGTCCCGCCGCCGGCAGGTGGCCCGCCGCCGGCAGGTGGGCCACCGCCGGGTGGGCCAGGGCCGCAGCCGGTGCCGGGTGGGCCTCCGCCGGGTGGGCCAGGGCCGCAGCAAGGCATGCAGGCGCAGCCAGGGCCGCAGCAAGGCATGCAGGCGCAGCCGGGGCCGCAGCAAGGCATGCAGGCGCAACCGGGGCCGGGCTGGCCGGGCGCGGCGCAACCGCCGGCGCCCGGGCCGGAGTGGACGGCGCTCAGCTCGGTGCGTAGCGAGATCGGCAAGGTGATCGTCGGGCAGGAGTCGGTCATCACCGGCGTGATGATCGCGCTGCTGTGCCAGGGCCACGTGCTGCTGGAGGGCGTCCCCGGTGTCGCGAAGACGCTGCTGGTGCGGGCGCTGGCCGGCACCTTGGAGCTGGACATGAAGCGGGTGCAGTTCACCCCCGACCTGATGCCAGGCGACGTCACCGGCTCGCTTGTCTACGACACGAACACCGCGGAGTTCGAGTTCCGTGAGGGGCCGGTCTTCACCAACCTGCTGCTGGCGGACGAGATCAACCGGACCCCGCCGAAGACGCAGGCGGCGCTGCTCGAGGCGATGGAGGAGCGGCAGGTCACCGTCGAGGGGAGCCCGCGGCCGCTGCCGATGCCGTTCCTCGTCGCGGCCACCCAGAACCCCGTCGAGTACGAGGGCACCTACCCGCTGCCTGAGGCGCAGCTCGACCGCTTCCTGCTGAAGCTCAACGTCGCGTTGCCCAGCCGGGCCGAGGAGGTCGACGTCATCTCCAGGCATGCGGCCGGGTTCGACCCGCGCGACCTGGACGCCGCTGGCCTGGAGCGCATCGCCGGCCCGGCCGAGCTGGCCGCCGGCCAGCGCGAGGTACGCAGGATCACCACCAGGCCGGAGGTGATCGGCTACGTGGTGGACGTGTGCCGCGCCACCAGGCAGTCGCCTTCGCTGCAGCTCGGCGCGTCGCCGCGCGGCGCGACCGCCCTGCTCGCGGCGAGCCGGGCCTGGGCGTGGCTGGCCGGGCGCGACTACGTCTCCCCCGACGACGTGAAGTCGCTGGCGCGGCCGACGCTGCGGCACCGCGTGCAGCTGCGGCCGGAGGCCGAGCTGGAGGGCATCACGAGCGACAGCGTGCTCGACGGGATCCTCGCCACCGTGCCGGTGCCACGCTGACCACATGGCCGTCACCGGAAGGCTCGCACTCGCCGCGCTGATCGGCGCCGCGCTCGTCCTCGTCGTGCCCGGCGGCTGGTGGGTGCTGCTGGCTGCGTGGGGGCTGCTGGTCGTCCTGGTGTGCGTCGACCTCTGGCTGGCGGGCAGCGTCGCCAACCTGCGGCTGTCGCGCGCCGGCGACACCTCCTGCCGGCTGGACCAGACGGCCACCGTGACGCTGACGGTGGAGAACCCGGGCAGGCGCCGCGTACACGGGCTGCTCCGCGACGCGTGGCCGCCGAGCGCCGGCAGCACGCCGCGCCGGCACCGCCTCGACGTCCCCGGCGGGGAGCGGCGCAGGTACGACACCGTCCTCGACCCGGTCAGGCGCGGCGACCAGGGGCCGGCCAGGATCACCCTCCGTTCGTACGGCCCGCTGGGCCTCGCCGCCCGCCAGGGCTCGCACCGGGTGCCGTGGAACGTCCGGGTGCTGCCCGCGTTCCCCAGCCGCCGGCACCTGCCGGCGAAGCTGGCGAAGCTGCGCGAGGTGGACGGCCGGCAGGCCGCCCGGATCCGCGGCCAGGGCACGGAGTTCGACTCGCTGCGGCAGTACGTGGACGGCGACGACGTCAGGTCCATCGACTGGCGGGCCACCGCGCGCCGCGCCGACGTGGTCGTGCGCACCTGGCGGCCGGAGCGCGACCGCAGGATCCTCATCGTGCTCGACACCGGGCGCACCTCCGCCGGCCGGGTCGGCGACATCCCGCGCCTGGACGCGTCCATGGACGCCGCGCTGCTGCTCACCGCGCTCGCGTCGCGGGTCGGTGACCGGGTGGACTTCCTCGCCTTCGACCAGGAGATCCGCGCGCAGGTGAGGCACGCGTCGAAGGCGAAGATCATGCACGCCGTCGTCGAGGCGATGGCGCCGCTCGAGTCGCAGCTGGTGGAGATCGACCCGGTCGGGGTCACCGCGCTCGCGCTGGAGAAGGCGCGGCAGCGCAGCCTCGTCGTCCTGCTCACCGACCTGTCGGCGAGCGCGCTCGAAGGCGGCCTCATCCCCCGGCTGCCGCTGCTCGCCGCCAAGCACCTGGTGCTGGTCGCCGCCGTCGCGGACCCCGGGGTGGAGGAGATGGCGGCACGCCGCGGTGACGCACCCGCCGTGTACGAGGCCGCGTCCGCGGAACGGACCAGCGAACGCCGCCGGCACGTCAGCGCACTGTTGCGCAGGCACGGGGTCGAGGTGGTGGACGCGCCGCCTGGGGAGATCGCGTCCGCGCTCGCGGACCGCTACATCGCGCTGAAGGCCAGCGGCCTGCTCTGACGTCACCAGGCAGACAAATGCCTGGTGGGCACGGCGGTAACACCCGTACCCTGTCATACCGCTCTACTGCGATATGTTCGCGCTGGGGGGAGCTTAGCTAGCGAATGAGGTCGGAGATGTCCCAGGGCCATGATGACTCGCGTCATGGCTGGCAACCACCGCATGAGCAAGGACCGCCGGACGAAGGGGAACGGGACGCGCAGCAGCCGGGGAAGCGCCGCAAGGGGGTGCTGATCGGCCTGCTCGCCGGGGGTGGCGTGCTCGCGCTGTTGGTCGTCATCGCCCTCGTCGTCGTCGCCCCTGGGGGTGGGAACGGCAAGAGCGAGGAGAAGACGCGCAAGAAACCGCCCAAAGCACCCGCGGCCGCGTACGAGGTCGCGTGGCGCACGCCGAAGCCCAGCCAGCTCGACGCCGTGAAGCCGGTCGACGTGTTCGTGGTCGGCGACACCGTCGTGCGGGTGGACATCTACTCGATCACCGCGTACGACATCGCCGACGGTGAGCAGCGCTGGCAGGTGACGATCCCGGAGGACCGGCACCTGTGCGCCGTCTCGCCGCGGGCGGCCGGCGGCATCATCGCGTACGGCATCGGCACCAGCGCCGGCAGCTGTCCAGAGCTGCAGGCGATCGACGCCTCCGACGGCACGACGCTGTGGGGCACGGAGCTCGAGCCGCAGCAGGACGAGTCGACGCTGATCAAGTCGATCGCCGTGCTCAAGCGCAAGGTCGTCGTCGCCACCGCCGAGGGTGTGCGCGCCCTGGACGCGAAGAGCGGCGGCGAGCGCTGGCGCATCGCCCCGGACAACCCGGACTGCCAACCGGGCGAGGTGCAGGCGACCACCAAACGGCTGCTCGGCATCGTCGACTGTGCGGAGAAGGAAACCAGCGACTCCGCAGACCTCGTGGTGTCCATCGACCCCGACACCGGCGAGACCAACTGGCTGGACAAGCTGCCCAACAAGGGCAACTATGCGCCGCCGCAGATCTTCCAGGCCTCGCCACCGGTGCTGATGATCAACGACCAGCGCGACAAGTTCAAGTTCCAGATCGTCGACGAGAAGGACGGCGAGCAGCTGGCCGAGTTCCGCGCCACCGGCGACGGCGGCACGCTGGACCCGGACGAGTACCAGCTCGGCAACGTGGACAAGGCACTGACCATCAACACCCCGTTCGTCGTCGCCGGGGACACGTTGATCGGGATGGCGAAGGTGGCCGACCAGGAGAGCCCACTGGGCAGCCGGGTGGTCCTCGGCATCAGCCTGGAGACCGGCGAGCGGCTGTGGAGCACCGACCTCGGCAAGATCAAGGACGGCCGCGACTTCCACGGCCGGATGGTCTTCAGCGACGAGCCGGACGGGCCCGCCCGGGTGTACATCACCAGGCCGGGCAGCTGGGGCTACACGAAGCTCACCACCGTGGACCCGGAGACCGGTGAGCTGGCCGAAGGCACGTACGTCGCCGACCACCCGGAGACGATCGCGAGCAGCGTCTTCCTCTCCTCCGGCAAGACGCTCATCGAGGTCAGCACCACGTCGATCACGCCGTACGCCATCCGCGCCTACACCCCGAAGAAGGAGCAGCAGGGCACGGCGACACCCAAGTAGCCGGACGCGAAGGGGCGAGTCGGATGCAGGCAGTGGTGTGTCACGGACCGAACGACTACCGGCTGGACGACGTGCCGGTACCGCGCCCTGGCCCCGGCGAGGCGCTCGTCCAGGTCGAGGCGGTCGGCATCTGCGCCAGCGACGTGAAGTGCTTCCACGGCGCGACGAAGTTCTGGGGTGACGGCAGCAGGCCCGCGTACGTCGAGACGCCTGTGGTGCCCGGGCACGAGTTCGTCGGCACCGTCGTGGAGCTGGACGACCGGGCCCGCGAGCGCTGGCAGGTCGACGTCGGCGACCGGGTGGTGTCGGAGCAGATCGTGCCGTGCTGGGCGTGCCGGTACTGCCTGCGCGGCCAGTACTGGATGTGCGCCAAGCACGACATCTACGGGTTCCGGTTGCGTACCCCGGGCGCGATGGCGCCGTACCTGGTGTTCCCGGCGAACGCGCTCGTGCACAAGGTCGCGCCCGGCCTGCCGGCGGCGCACGCGGCGTTCGCCGAGCCGCTTTCGTGCGCACTGCACGCGGTGGAGCGGGCCACCATCGGCTTCGGCGACGTCGTGGTCGTCGCCGGTTGCGGACCCATCGGCCTCGGCATGGTCGCCGGGGCGAAGGCGAAGTCGCCGGCGCACGTCGTCGCCCTCGACCTCGCCGACGACCGGCTGGAGCTGGCCCGGCTGTGCGGCGCGGACCTGGCGCTGAACCCGCGCAGCGACGACGTCCCCGCCGCCGTGCGCGACCTGACCGACGGCTACGGCGCCGACGTGTACCTGGAGGGCACCGGCCACCCGTCGGCCGTCCAGCAGGGCCTGGCCCTGCTGCGCAAGCTCGGCACCTTCGTCGAGTACGGCGTCTTCGGCGCGGACGTGACGGTGGACTGGAGCATCATCAGCGACGACAAGGAGCTCGACGTCCGCGGCGCACACCTCGGCCCGCACTGCTGGCCGGCGGCGATCCGGATGCTGGCGGCCGGCACCCTGCCGATGGACCGCATCTGCAGCCACCAGCTCCCGCTGGCCGACTTCCGCGAAGGCCTCACCCTGGTCGGCGACGGCACCCGGTCGGTCAAGGTCTCCCTGCTCCCCTAGCCGAGCGGATCACGGCCTCGATCTCGACAGATGACCCATAGCCATGAGTACAAATGAATGTTTGTACTATAGTGGGGACAGCCGACCGAAAGGACAGTGATGGGTGCTGAACCTGCTTCTGATCTCGACTTCGCGCTGCGTGCGCTGGCCGATGCGAATCGTCGGGCGATCTTGAGCGCGATCCGGTCCGATCCGCGGCCGGTGGGGTCCATCGCCGAAGAGGTTGGTCTGTCACAGCAGACGACCTCCCACCACCTCGGCGTGCTCCGTGCGGCTGGGTTGGCCACTGGGACGCGGGACGGCACGCGGCACCTGTTCGCGGTGAACACCGACGGGCTGGCGGCCGTGCGCTCCTACCTGGACGGCTTTTGGCCGAGCAAGCTCTCGGCGCTCAAGGCGGCCGTCGAAGCCGGCGGGGAGAGTGACCGTGGCTGAGTACCAGACCTCGATCGAGATTGCCGCACCACCGGAGACGGTCTTCGGCTACCTGACCACTGAGGCGGGCATGACGGCGTGGATGGGTATGCACGCCGACCTCGAACCGCATCCGGGAGGCGTGTTCGCTGTCGACATCGCCGGCTACCCGATCTGGGGCCGGTACCTGCATGTCGAACGCCCCACGCGCGTAGTCGTGTCCTGGGGTGTCGCCGGAAGTGCCGATCTGCCCGCGGGCGCATCTACGGTCGAGTTCCGGCTCACCGCCGTCGGGGGCGGTACGAGGATCGAGCTGGTTCACTCCGGCCTACCCGAGCCCGAGCTGGCCGGGCATGCCGACGGCTGGGCGCACTTCCTGCCACGACTGGCCATCGCCGCCACCGGCGGCGACGCCGGACCCGACCACTGGCGCCCCTCGGCGGCTGGAACGGACAAACGATGACCAACGAATGGAGTACCCCGTGGCACAGCCATCCGCGTACCAGACCGTGCATGACTACCACCGGGCATGGACAAGCGGCGACATCGACCGCGCCATGGACCGAGTTGCCGACGACATAGTCTGCCGCGCGCCGGGAGTCGACCTCACCGGTAAGGACACCTACCGCGACTTCATTGCCGGCTTCGCGCCTGCTCTGACCGGCCTGGCCGACATCGCCGACTTCACCGACGAGGATCGCGTCGCACTGTTCTACTACCCCCAGACTGCTGCGACGACGAAGGCTCCGGCTGCTGAGTGCTTCACCGTCCGCGACGGCAAGATCATCGAAAGCGTCCTCATCTTCGACCGTCTCTCCTTCGGCCCACCCGCCGAAGCGTGAGCAGGAGCCGACGATGACCCGACAAGCCGAGTTGATCGAACGCGTCCGCACCCTGCTTGCCGAGGAACCGTCGACGCGTGAGGTGGCGATGTTCGGCGGTCGATCGTTCATGGTGAACGGCAAGATGGTCGCCAGCGCTCTCAGCGGCGGTGACCTGCTGGTCCGCGTCGCCGCCGAACGACACCACGAGCTCACCACGCGGCCCGGCGCCACGCAGGCCGAGATGGGAGCCGGACGGACCATGGGCCCGGGCTGGATCGCAGTATCCGCCCAGTCGATCGAGAGTGACGACGACTTGTCCTTCTGGCTCGACGTCGCACTGGACTACAACCGCGCGAACGCAGGGAGGCGGAAATGAGCGAGTCGGGCGCGTCTCGGTGCGACACTCGCCGTCCTGGCCGCACCGGTCACTGCGCGTCTTCGCGGGCTGTGCGGGCCAGGCGGCGGGCCTCGCGCAGCGGGGTCGGCGTGCGGTGGGTGGCCGCGGCGAGGACCGTCGCCGCTGCCTGGTCGGGGGCGGTGCGCCAGGCGGCGTGCGCGGCCAGCGGACGACGGCCGGAGCGGGTACGAACCCAGTAGCCCACGACCGTGCCGTCGAGGCGCAGCGCACTGCGGGCGCCGCGCTCGGGCGCCGGCCAGTCGCCGGTGGCCACCAGCGGTCGGTGCGTGACGCCGACCGTCGCGACGTCGAGGACGGCACCGAGGTGCACCGCGAGCCCGGCCCGCCGCGGGTGGTCGAGCCCCGTGCCGTCGACGAGCAACACGTCCGGCCACGCCGGCAGCGCACGTACCGCCTCGTCCAGCAGCGCGCCCATCCGCAGCGCGAGTAGCCCGGGCACGTACGGCCCGGCGGCGTGACCGCCTACGACCGCGGCGCCGAGACGCCGTCCCGCACGGACGCACACGGCGGCCGTCCAGGCCGGGTCACCCGCCGCACCGCTGCCGTAGTACCCGCGCGGGAAGCAGACGAAACAGCCGCCCACCACCGGCTCCGCGGGTGCCTGCCAGCGCGGCGGCCCGGCCGCGGCGAGCTGCCGCTGCACCGCGATCAGCTCGTCGGCCGTCGTCGGCCACCCCGTGTCGGCCCGCATCCCTCCATGATGGCCGGCCGTCAGCCGACGGTCACCTGGTCGCCGACGCGGAGCACCCCGCCGTCCAGCGGCACTAGGCGCACGCCGAACCACACCTGGCCGGCCCACCGCCGGTGCCTGGCCAGCGTGCGGGTGGGCTCCTTGCTCCGCCGCAGCGTGACCGGGTCGATGGTCGGCAGCACGCACCGGTCGCACGCCTCCGACACCCGGAACGGCACGTCGCCGATACACACACTGGTCCAGTCGTCCTCGGCGAACGGTGCCGCGCCGTCGACGACGACGTTGGGACGGAACCGCGCCATGGCAAGCGGCGCGACCGAAGGCTCGTCGCGTTCCGCGGCGGTCGCGTCGACCCACTCGTCCAGCCGACGCAGCGACGGCACGGTAGTCAACAGCAACGGCCCGGTGTCGGCGAGGTTCACGCTGTCGCCAGGCAGCCCGCCGTGCCGGTCCGCCACCGGCCGGCGGCGCGGGTCGTCCAGCCACACCAGGCGGACCTTCGCGTCGAGTACCTCGGACAGCCAGCCGTCGGCCGCGGGACCGGCGAGCGTCGCCTGGTCGAGCCCGCTGAAGTCCACCGCGGCCCGTGCACCGGAAACCGGGGCGGCCACGGCCAGCGGCGGCATCCCGTCTGCGGTGAGCACGAGGTCGTCACCGGCGGCCGGGGTAGCCGTCACGTGCAGCAGCCGCTCGTGGGTGCGGGCCGTGACCTTGCCGCCGCGCTCGTCGACGACCGCCCACCGCCGGTCACCCGCGAGCCCCCACGGCTGCACGGTCGCCGACTCCGACCACAGCCCACGCGTCGACTTCACCGGGTAGACCGCGAGCGCGGTGACGTGCACGTGACACCCTCCCGTCAGCGCGGCGCGGACTCGGTGAGCTGGTCGCCGTCCAGCTCGAGCCAGCGGGTCACACCGATGGTACGGAGGAACGGCAGGTCGTGGCTCGCGACCACGAGCGCACCTGCGTACGCGTGCAGGGCCTGGGTCAGCTGCCTGACGCTGGCCAGGTCGAGGTTGTTCGTCGGCTCGTCGAGCAGGAACAGCTGTGGTGCCGGTTCGGCGAGCAGCAGCGCGGCGAGCGTGGCGCGGAACCGCTCGCCGCCGGACAGCGTGCCCGCCGGCTGGTCGGCCCGCGCACCGCGGAACAGGAACCGCGCCAGCCGGGCGCGGATCTCGTTGTTCGACGCCGCCGGCGCAAACCGTGCGACGTTCGCGGCGACGCTCAGCTCGTCGTCGAGTACGTCCAGCCGCTGCGGCAGATAGCGCAGCGGCACCATCCGGCGCACGCGTCCCTCCCGCGGCTCGGCCAGCCCCGCGACGGTACGCAACAGCGTGGTCTTGCCCGCCCCGTTCGCACCGACGAGGGCGATCCGTCCCGGGCCGCGGACGTCGAGTGCCGCACGGGCGCCGGACACCAACCGCACGTCCGTCAGCCGCAGCACCTCGCGGGTGGCGGGCACCGACGTCTGCGGCAGCTCGACGCGGATCTGGTCGTCGTCGCGCACCGCCTGCTCGGCGTCGGTCAACCACTCGCGCGCCTCGTCGACCTTCGCCAGGTGCATGTTCCTGTGCTTGCCCGCGGCCACCTGGGCCTGCCGCTTGCGCTCCCCCATCACCACCTTGGGCTCACGCTTGGTGTCCCACATCTTCTGGCCGTACCGCTGCCGCCGGTCGAGCTTGATCCGGGCCTCGGCCAGCTCCCGCCGTTGCCTGCGCAGGTCCGACTCGGCCGTCTTCACCGTGCGCTCCGCGGCGTCCTGCTCGACGGCGAGGGCTTCCTCGTACGCAGTGAGGTTGCCGCCGTACCAACGCACCTCGCCGTCGCGCAGCTCGGCGATGCGGTCGACCAGCTCGAGCAGCTGCCGGTCGTGCGTCACCACGCCGAGCACTCCGCGCCACGACTCGACGGTCTCGTACACCACCTGCCGGCCGCGCAGGTCAAGGTTGTTCGTCGGCTCGTCGAGGAGCAGCACGTCCGGGTTGCGCAGCAGCTGTGCGGCGAGCCCGAGCAGCACCACCTCGCCGCCGGACAGCGTGCCGACGGTGCGGTCCAGCTCGACGTGCCCGAGCCCGAGCCGGTCGAGCGTCGCGCGGACCCGTTCCTCGGCGTCCCAGTCGTCGCCGACCGCAGCGAACGTCTCGTCGTCCACCTGGCCGTGCTCGATCGCCGCGAGCGCGGCACGCACGCCGCTGACACCGAGCACCTCCTCGGCGCGCAGGTGTCGGGCGAGGGTGAGGTCCTGGCGCAGGTAGCCGACGCGCCCGCCGACGGACACCGACCCCGCGCCCGGGCGCAGCGCGCCCGCGAACAGCCGCAGCAGGGTGGACTTCCCCGACCCGTTCAGGCCGACCAGGCCGGTGCGTCCAGGCCCTACGGCCGAGGTCGAGGTCGGTGCAGACGGGCGTGCCGTCCGGCCAGGCCGGCGGAAAGGTTGATCGAAGCGGACATGACGGCTCCCTGGGTCTGGTGGTGCGTACGGCATCTCAGACCTGCTGGAGCACTGTCCATGTCCTCTCGCCAGCGAATCGGGCACACTCACGCTATGCCGGGGGGCACCCCGCCGCAACCGGATTTCAGCCGAGCTGCTCGCGGTGGTGCGGCGCCGACCAGTCCTGCTCCGGGCCCTTCGGCACGATGCCGCTGGGGTTCAGGGTCGGGTGCGTGCTGTAGTAGTGCCGCTTGATGTGGTCGAAGTCGACGGTGTCGCCGAACCCCGGCGTCTGGAACAGGTCGCGGGCGTACGCCCACAGCACGGGCATCTCGGCGAGCTTGTTCCTGTTGCACTTGAAGTGCCCGTGGTAGACGGCGTCGAAGCGCACCAGCGTGGTGAACAGCCGGACGTCCGCCTCGGTGATGCGGTCACCGCAGAGGTAGCGCTGCCCGGTCAGTCGCTCGGCCAGCCAGTCCAGCCGCCGGAACAGCGTGTCGTACGCCTCGTCGTACGCCTGCTGTGACGCCGCGAACCCGCACCGGTAGACGCCGTTGTTCACCTCGGCGTACACGACGGCGTTGACCTCGTCGATCTCCGCGCGCAGGTGTGCCGGGTACAGGTCAGGCGCGTCCCCGCTCTGCAGGCCGCGCCACTGCTCCTCGAGGTCGAGGGTGATCTGCGGGAAGTCGTTCGTGACCACCCGCCCGGTCACCGTGTCGACGACGGCGGGCACCGTCACCCGGCCGGTGAAGTCCGGGTCGGTCGCGTGGTACGCCTCCGCAAGGAACTCGATGCCGAGCACCGGGTCGCGCCCGTCGGAGTCCAGGGTGAACCGCCAGCCCCGCTCGTCCCTGATCGGGTCGACGACGGCCAGCCCGATCGCGTCCTCCAGGCCGAGCAGCCGCCGGACGATCACCGACCGGTGCGCCCACGGGCACGCCAGCGACACCACCAACCGGTACCTGCCGGTGGTCACCGGCCAGTCGGTGGAGCCGTCGGCGGTGATCCGGTCGGTGAACCTGTTCGCCTGCCTGACCCACTCACCGCGCTTGCTCGTCTCCTGCGCGAACTGTGCCACGTCCGCCTCCTCCACGCGCCCGGTCGGTACCCGTCCACGCTAGCCCGCGGACGGCAGCACGTCCTCCCGCTGTTCGCGGAGCAGGTCGCCGGTCTCGCCGGCCTGCACGGCGCGCCTGCCCAGCGTGAACACGTACACCAGGAACGCCACCTCGACGAAGACGCCGATGGCTATCCGCGCCCAGGTGGGCAGCGGCGACGGGGTCACGAACGCCTCCACGATCCCGGACACCAGCAGCACCCCGACCAGGCCGAGCGTGATGCTGACCGCGGCGCGGCCCTCGCTGGCGAGCGCCTCCAGCCGGCGGCGCGGGCCCGGGTCGATGATCGACCAGCCGAGCTTCAACCCGGCCGCGCCGGCGAGGAACACGGCGGTCAGCTCGAGCAGGCCGTGCGGGGTGATCAGGCCGAAGAACACGTCGGCCTGCCCGTACGTGGTCATGATCGCCGCGGACACCCCGAGGCTGGCCATGTTCTGCACGAGCACGATGACCGTCGGGATCCCGAGCAGCACGCCGAACGCCAGCGCCTGCGCGGCGACCCACACGTTGTTCGTCCACACCCGGCTGGCGAAGCTGCTCGCCGGGTGCTCGCCGTAATACGCGGCGAAGTCCTTCTCCGCGTACTCCTCGAGGACGTCAGGCGGGGCGATCTCGGTGAGCAGCTGCGGGTGGCTCACCAGCCAGCCGGCGACCACCACGGAGACCAGTACTGAACCGAGGCTGGTGAACAGCAGCCACCAGCGGTAGCGGTACGTCACGGCAGGGAACACCACGAGCACGAACCTGGCGATGTCGCGCCATGCCGGCGTGTGCGCACCGGTGATCGCCGACCGGGCCCGGGCGACCAGCGTGGAGAGCCTGGTGATCAGCCCAGGGTCGGGCGCGGTCGACCTGACCACGGAGAGGTGGGTGCTCACGTGCTCGTACAGCTCGACCAGCTCGTCGGCCTCGGCGCCGGTGAGCCTGCGCCGGCGCTTCAGCAGGTCCTCCAGCCGACGCCACTCGTCGTTGTGCACCGCCACGAACACGTCCAAGTCCACGTCAGCACAGTAGCCTTTCCGCGCTGACCGATGTGGCTGCCGCCCGCCCCACCGGCCGGCGGGTTGGCAGTAGCCTCTGTCGAGTAGGCGTGCGAGGAGGTCGAGTGTCCGAGCTGGTGACCGGCGAGGCTGTCGTACTCGACATCCGGGTCGCGAAGGTGGGCAGCCGCGCGGTGGCCAAGACCATCGACATGCTCATCCAGCTGTCGGTGTTGTTCGCGATCGTCTACTGGATGCCCGAGCCGGCACTCGACGAGGCCGCGGGCCAGGCGCTGCTCATCACCCTCATGGTGGCCGTCATCGTCGGCTACCCGACCGCGAGCGAGACGCTGTGGCGCGGCAAGACCGTCGGCAAGGCGGCGCTGGGGCTGCGCACCGTACGCGACGACGGTGGCCCGATCTCGTTCCGGCAGGCGCTGTTCCGCGCGCTGACCGGCTTCCTGGAGTTCTGGGCGACAGCCGGGCTGCTCGCGGTGCTCTCCTCGTTCGTCAGCCACCGCGGCAAGCGCCTCGGCGACGCGTTCACCGGCACCATAGTGATCGCCGAGCGCGCACCCGGACGCCGCCGGCAGCTGATCGACATGCCACCGGGCACGGAGCACTGGGCCGCGACGCTGGAGCTGGCGGCACTGCCGGACGAGCTCGCGCTCGCCGCCAGGCAGTACCTGACCCGGTTCGAGGACTTCACCCCCGACCAGGCGGAGCGCCTCGGCCGGCGGATCGCCGGCCAGGTGTCCGCCCGGGTGACGCCACCACCGCCGCCGCACCTGCCGCCGTACGTCTACCTCGCCGCCGTGCTCGCCGAGCGCCGCCGGCGGGAGGCGATCAGGCTGCAGCCTGGCTGGAGCCCGGTCACGCCTCGCTGAGGTCCACGTGCCGCCGGTCCGCGGTCAACAGCGCGCCG
The DNA here is from genome assembly GCA_009379825.1 of Streptosporangiales bacterium. Lineage (NCBI taxonomy): Bacteria > Bacillati > Actinomycetota > Actinomycetes > Streptosporangiales > Streptosporangiales bacterium. Next base: position 49,421 of record WHTA01000022.1, on the reverse strand, counting down.
CCGATCAGGAACAGACCGCCGATCGCCAGCAGCACCACGGGCGTGTACTCGTACGGCACGACGGTCCCAAGCCCGAGCATGTACCACGAGTAGAACGCCGGCACGATGCTCGGCAGGCTGTACGCGATGCCGTAGCCAGAAGCCCGCACGCTGGTCGGGAACAGCTCGGTGAGGAACGCGGTGATGACGGCCCAGACCGGTGTAGTGCACAGGAACGCGGCCGCACCCAACAACACCAGCAGGGCGGGCGACCCTGGCCCGTACGCGATGGCGAGCGCGAGCACCGCAGGCCCGGCGACCACGTTGACGCCACCGAGCACGACGAACAACCGGCGCCGCCCGAACCGCTGCCCCAGCATGCCCACACATGGGAACGCCGCGATGGAGCAGACGGCACCAGTGAGGATCGCCCAGTTGACCGCGCCCGCAGAGGCACCGAGCCCGGTGAAGTGCGAGCTGAACACGCCGACGACGGCGTTGAGCGTCAGCCAGGCACCCGTGCCGACGACGGCCGCGCGGGCCAGGTGGCGCAGGTTGCTGCCGGCGAACAACGTACGCAGCGGCCGCGAGGTGCCACCCTGGCTGGCCCACAACCGCGACTCGGGCACGGCACGCACGTAGTAGAGGAACAGCAGCCCGGAGAACACGAACCCGATGACGAACGGGATGCGCCAGCCCCACATGGCGTACGGCGAGTCTGCGGCACCCGCGGGGAACAACCGCAACGTCACCATGGTCACCACGGTGATGACGGCGAGCGCGGTCGGGTAGCCGATGTTCAACAGCGACCCGTACAGGCCGCGACGGGCGGTGGGTGCGTACTCCATGGCGAGCGGGTTCGCCGCCGTGTACTCGCCACCGAGGAAGACGCCGTCGAGCAGCCGGAGCAGCACCAGCAGCGCGGGAGCCAGCGCACCGATCGTCGCGTAACCGGGCAGCACGGCGATCAGGCCCGTACATATGGTGAAGCCCGCCGCGACGATGATGGTCGTACGCCGCCGGCCGATCCGGTCGCCCATCGGACCGAAGATCAACGCCCCCAGTGGCCGCCCGATCAACGAGGCGGCGAAGATGGCGTACGTCAACGTCGCCTGGGCGACCGTCGACATGCTGGTCGACGAGAAGTACGCGATCGCCGGGGCCAGCACGATCACCGGCAGGTAGACGTCGTACATGTCGACGAAGAAACCGGCCACGGCCGCGCGCAGGGCCCGCCTGCCGGCAGTGCGCTGTTCGGCGGTCGGCTCGGTGACACCCGTGGTGTTCGGCGAGGCGCTCATCGCGTGCTCTCGTCCTCGTGCAGGTGCACCGGCTCCAGCCGGGTGGTGTTCACGGAGAGCTGGAACACGTCGAACCTGTTGTACGTGCCGACGATGTCGTGGATCTGCTTCGGCACGATCGACGCGCCCAGGTCGACGTCCGCGTACAGGATGCCGGTGTCGCCGAGCAGCGGCCCGGCGAGTATCTCGCCCCGCGGCCCGACGATCAGCGACGCGGTCGGGTTGGCCCACAGCAGCTTGGCGATCTCCCCGTCGCCGCCCGCGACCTGGTCCACCCCGTCGTCGTCGAGTGCCGTGGCCGCGACCACGGTGAACACCTTGCCCTCGAACGAGTGGGCGACGCTGCGCACCTTGATCGCCTCGGTGAGGTCGTACTCCTGGCCGTGCTCGCGGCGGTCGAACGGCCACGACGGCGGGTAGCTCGCGAGGTGCAGCCGCTCGCCCTGCGCGAGCAGCGTGAACCTGGCCAGCGTGTTGGTGTTCTCGCCGCAGATGAGGGCACCGACGTTGAGCCCGTCGAGCCCGGCCACGCCGAGGTCGTGTGCGTCGCCTGCCGACCAGGTGAGCCGCTCGTACCAGGTCGCCACCAGCTTGCGCCTGTGGTTGACCGGCCGGCCGTTGCGGTCGAAGAGCAGGTTGCTGTTCCACAGCGTGCCCATGCTGTGCGCGGGTTTCTCCGTGATCCCCACCGACAGCACGACACCGTGCCTGGCCGCGATGTCGCCCAGCCGCTGCACGTCCGGGCCTGGCACGAGCACCGCGTTACGGAACAGCCGCTCGTGCAGGTCGTGCTGGTCGACGGGCGGCAACACACCGTTCCAGATGGGGAAGGCGGGCACGAAGCTCTCGCCGAACACCACGAGTTCCGCACCGCCGGCCACCGCCTCCGCGGTGAGCTCATCGACCTTGTCGATCGTCGCTTCTCTGTCCAGGAACACCGGTGCTGCCTGTACGGCGGCCACCCGGAGCTTCGGATACTCGTCACCACGTGTCATGCGCAGATCCCTCTGTCGAGACGTTTCGACAAGCAACGCCCATGTCCTCGTCGACAGCAAGCGTTCTCCTAGAGTGCAGTTGCTGTCAATATGCGCGACCGATACGCTAATGTGTCGTCTGTTTTCGACACAGGAGCCGGGCATGTGGGAGCAGCTCGTACAGCTCGGTATCGAGCCGAAGGACGCCCGCTTCTACCTCGCGGTACTCGAGCGGGGCAAGCCGACCGTCGCCGAGGCCGCCGAGCACGCGGGCGTCAGCCGCACCAACGCGTACGACATCGCGAAGCGACTCGCCCACCGCGGCCTGCTCTCGTTCGCCGAGACCCGCAGCTCCGGCAGGCACGTGTTGCTGGCCACCGACCCGCAGCGGCTGGTCGACGAGTGGCGCGAGCACGGCCGGATGCTCGACGCCGTCGTCCCGCAGCTGCAGGCGATCCACGACAAGGCGGGAGTACGCCCGCGGGTGCGCTACTTCGAGGGTGCCGACGGCATCAGGTCCGTGCTGTTCGAGACGCTGAACTGGCCGTCGCCGCTGCGCGGGATCCTCTCCATGGTCGACCTGCTCAACGTGCCGGGCGAGGCGGCGATGAACGAGTACATCGAGGGCCGCAGGCAGCGCGGGCTGTGGCTGCACGTGATCAGGTCACGGGAGAAGGAGTCGGACTTCGGCTGGCCCACCGACCCGAGCCGCTTCCGGGTCGCGCGGTACGCGCCCGCAGGTCGCGTGTTCACCATGACCACCATCGTCAGCGGCGGCTCGGTCGCGCTGATCTCGTCCAGGCAGGAGAGCTTCGGCCTGATCATCGACAGCGAGGAGTTCGCCGCTCTGCACGGCAACATGTTCGACGTGCTGTGGGAAGCGAGCACACCGTCCGACGCCCCCGTCGACGGCAGCTGACCCTCAGGAGCCGTGCTCCCAGGAGTTCAGGTAGGCACGCTGCCCGTCGGAGAGCGCGTCGATACGTACGCCGAGCGCGTCGAGCGCGAGCGCGGCGACGTCCTTGCCGATCTCGTCCGGCACGTCGTACACGCCGGCGTCGAGGTCGTCGACGTGCTCCGCGAGCCACGCGGTAGCCAGCGCCTGGTCGGCGAACGACAGGTCCATCACCGACGCCGGGTGGCCCTCGGCCGCGCCGAGGTTGGCCAGCCGACCCTCGGTGAGCAGCAGCAGCCGGCGGCCGTCGTCGAGGACGTACTCGTCCACGTTCGGGCGCACCTCCGACACCACGTCGACGGCGTCCTCGCGCAGGCCCTTGACGTCGATCTCCACGTCGAAGTGCCCGCAGTTGGCCAGCACCGCGCCGTCCTTCATGGCGGCGAAGTGGTTCCTCGTGACGACGTCCCTGTTGCCGGTGACCGTGACGAAGACGTCGCCCTTGGCCGCGGCTTCCTGCATCGGCTCCACGGCGAAGCCCTGCATGGCGGCGTCGAGCGCTTGCACCGGGTCGATCTCCGTGACGATGACGTGCGCGCCGAGCCCTCTGGCGCGCTCGGCGACGCCGCGACCGCAGTACCCGAAGCCGGCGACGACGACCGTGCGGCCGGCGAACAGCATGTTGGTCGCACGCATGATCGCGTCGACGGTGGACTGGCCGGTGCCGTACCTGTTGTCGAACATTCGCTTGGTGCGGGTGTCGTTGACGGCGAGCATGGGGATGCGCAACGCGCCGGCCGCCGCCATCCGCCGCAACCGCACCACTCCCGTGGTGGTGCCCTCGCACCCGCCGCGCACCTGGCCGAGCAGCTCGGGCCGATGGGCGTGCAGGGTGCTCGTCAGGTCGCAGCCGTCGTCGAGCACCAGGTCGGGCTTGCCGTCGAGCACCGCGCTGATGTGCTCGTAGTACTGCTCACGGTCCACGCCGGCTTCCGCGTACACGTCGAGCCCGTAGTCGTGCACGAGCGCGGCCGCGGTGTCGTCCTGCGTGGACAGCGGGTTGGCCGCGCACAGCGCGACGTCGGCACCGCCGGCGGCCAGCGACCGCAGCAGGTTGGCCGTCTCCGCCGTCACGTGCAGGCAGGCGGCAATACGAACCCCGTCGAGCGGGCGCTCGGCGGTGAACCGCGCGCGCACCTGGCCGAGCACCGGCATGGCCCGGGCCGCCCACTCGATCCTGCGCACGCCGAACGGCGCCAGATCGAGATCGGCGACCTGGTACGCGGGAGTGCGTCGCTTGGCCATGCCCACCGTCCTTGCCGTCGAGCTGGCGCGGGGCCGCGCCGGAGCTCTCGCTCCGACGCGGCCCCGGCACCGGTCATCTGCTCAGTAGCGGTAGTGGTCCGGCTTGTACGGACCACTGACCGGCACGCCGAGGTAGTCGGCCTGCACCTTGCTCAGCTCGGTGAGCCCGACGCCGAGCGCGTCCAGGTGCAGCCGGGCGACCTGCTCGTCGAGGTGCTTCGGCAGCACGTACACGCCGATCGGGTACTCGTCGGTCTTCGCGAACAGCTCGATCTGGGCGAGCACCTGGTTGGTGAACGAGTTCGACATCACGAAGCTCGGGTGGCCCGTCGCGTTGCCGAGGTTCAGCAGCCGGCCCTCGGACAGCACGATGATCGACTTGCCGTCGGGGAACGTCCACTGGTCGACCTGCGGCTTGACGACCTCGCGCTTGATGCCGGGCACGCGCGCGAGACCGGCCATGTCGATCTCGTTGTCGAAGTGGCCGATGTTGCCGAGGATCGCGAGGTGCTTCATCCGCGACATCTGCTCGGCGGTCACCACGTCGAAGCAGCCGGTCGCGGTGATGATGATGTCGGCGTCGCCGATGACGTCGACGAGGGTCTTGACCTGGTAGCCCTCCATCGCGGCCTGTAGCGCGCAGATCGGGTCGACCTCGGTGACGATGACCCTGGCGCCCTGGCCGCGCAGCGAGTCCGCGCAGCCCTTGCCCACGTCACCGAACCCGCAGACCACGGCGACCTTGCCGCCGATGAGCACGTCGGTGGCGCGGTTGATGCCGTCGATGAGCGAGTGCCGGCAGCCGTACTTGTTGTCGAACTTGCTCTTGGTGACCGAGTCGTTGACGTTGATCGCGGGGAAGAGCAACGTCTCGCTCTTGGCCATCTCGTAAAGACGGTGTACGCCGGTGGTGGTCTCCTCGGTGACACCCTTGACCGACTTGGCGATCTCACCCCACTTGCCCGGGCTGCCCGCAACCGACTTGGTGAGCAGCTCGAGGACGACCTGGAACTCCTCGTTGTCGGCCGACTTCGGGTCCGGCACCTCGCCGGCCTGCTCGTACTCCGCGCCCTTGTGCACGAGCAGGGTCGCGTCGCCACCGTCGTCGAGGATCATGTTCGGCGGACCGTCCGGCCAGGTCAGCGCCAGCTCGGTGCAGTCCCAGTACTCCGGCAGCGTCTCGCCCTTCCACGCGAACACCGGGGTACCGGCCGGCGCCTCCGGCGTGCCGTTCGGCCCCACCACGACGGCCGCCGCGGCCTCGTCCTGGGTGGAGAAGATGTTGCAGCTCGCCCACCGCACCTCCGCACCGAGCGCGGTCAGCGTCTCGATGAGCACAGCGGTCTGCACGGTCATGTGCAGCGAGCCGGTGATTCTAGCGCCCGCCAGCGGCTTGTTCTCCCCGTACTCGGCACGCATGGCCATCAGGCCAGGCATCTCCTGCTCGGCCAGCTCGATCTGTTTGCGACCGGCGGCGGCCAGGGAGAGGTCTTTGACCTTGTGTTCGATGGTCATCGGCTGTGCTCCTCCTCTGTGGCCGTCGAAGCGGCCAGCAGTCTCTCGTGTTTGTCCTGTTCCCAGCGCAGCCAGTCGGCCGCGTCGACGTGCACCGGCCGGCGCGGGCGGGCGGACAACCACTCGTCCACCGCCGCACGCAGCTTGGGCTCACCGCGCAGCCGCCTGGCAAAGCTCATCTCGGACAACCCGATGTCAAACTCGTGCAGCAGCTCGCGCAGGGTGCGCAGGCGCTGCAGCTGTTCGGGCCCGTAGAGCCGGTAGCCCGACGCCGATCGACGCGGCGCAACCAGCCCCGCGTCCTCGATGTACCGCAGCATGCGGGCCGACCACCCGGTGGTCGATGCCGCCTCCGCAATCGTCAGGCCATCCATCGCGGAAACCTTACCACGGAACTGTCAAGGTTTCCGCGGGCTCCGCGCGAGCCCCCTAGCCGGACTGGGTGCGGACGTCGTTGACGGTCTTCTGGATCTCCTTGGCGAACTTGCCCACCGGCGCCTCGCCGACCACGCCGACGTGCTTGGCCTCGTTGCCGTCCTCGTACACGTGGCTGAGGAAGAACTTGAAGTAGCGCTCGCCGTTCATCGGGTTGACGTACCTGGTGACGAAGTACCTGGTGGTCTTGTCCTTGCGCTTCCACTCCACGTGCTCGTTGCCCTCGAGCAGTGCCTCGAACAGCCGCACCTGGGAGCGTTCGCACCTGTTGCCCATACAGTCGCGGTTGGTGAGCGTCAGGTTGCGCATCTTCTTCTCCGACGCGAGCAGCTTCAGGCACCGTACGTGGGTCGCCTCCGAGGTGGTGCCGGCGAGGAAGCAGTCGTAGTCGTTCGCGACGCGGAACGCGTAGTCGAGCCCGGCGAGGTCCACCGTGAGCGTGCTGTCGGTGCGCTTCCAGGTGGGGCCGTACACCGACTTCGGCTCGACCTTCCGCAGCGTCGGCCTGCTCGTCGCCGTCGGCCGGCTCGAGCCGGTAGGGCCGTCGGTGTCGGTGGCGGTCGGCATGCTCGGCGAAGTGTACGAGGGTGCGGGACTCGAGGACTGTCCCGCCGTCGGGCCCGCGGTGGGCTGGTCGCGGGTGACGAACCCGGTGATGCCCAACGCCAGCACGAGCACGGCGACGCCGGCGACCGTGCCGACGAGCAGCGGCAGCCGGCGCTGCAGCCCGGACGGGCCTTCGGTGCGACCCAACGTCGCGAGCACCGGCTCGGGGGCGGTCTCGGCGGCCGGCTGCACGACCGGCTGCGGCAGCGCGGACTGCGGGTCGAGCAGCGCGCCGATCATCTCGGCGCCGCGGTGGTGCGGGTCGTCGTAGGTCGCGGCCCACGGCGAGAGCGTCGCCGTGTCCCACCAGGCGATGCGCGGATCGGTGGGGCCGATGCACCGACTGGCCTCCTCGACCGCGTCGTGGAACCGCCGGTGCATCTCCGGGTCGGTAGCCGCGGACGGCGCCAGCCGGGTGATGGTCACCGGGGCACCGTCGGGCGCCGTGCCCTCGAGTACGAGCAGGTCACCGCGCCGGTCGGCGGTGCGTACGTCGGTGAACGGCCACAGGTCGTCCGCAGACACGCCCCCTCCTCTCCCGCGGCCTGGGCTGACCCGGCCCAGGGCGCGCCAGCCGGCTCTGCCCGACCTGCGCGACGCCCGCGGCGGCCACTAGCGCGTGTCCAGTCTCTCAGCACATACCGGCGATTGCGCACCACAGGTCGGCCAACGCGCGTCGTCGCCACGCACCGTATCGACCCGCCCGCCAGCTCAGCCGGCTTGGGTGCGGATGTCGTTGATCGTCTTCTGGATCTGGGTCGCGAAGTCACCCTTCGGCGAGTCGCCGTAGACGAGGACGTGACGGTTCCTGTTGCCTTCGTCGTCCTTGTAGTAGTACCCCATGTACTCGTAGAACAGCCGCTGCTTGGTCTTCTTGTTCCTGCCGGTGCCGTACGTGTACTTGGTGTGCTTGTCCTTGTTGCGCATCTTGTCGGACAGCTTGGTGCCCCAGATGTCGGTCTCGCACGTCCTCCGCTCGGCGGCGCTGCACGAGCTGCCGGTGCACTTGCGGTCCACGATCAGCAACCTGCGCTCCTCCCGCTTCTTCGCCCCGAGCTTCAGGCAGTTGATCCGCAGCTTGCGCGCCTTGTCCTCGACGACCAGGCAGTCGTAGTCGCCCGGGGCGCGGAACGACCAACCGAGCTGGCCGAACGACATGGTGAACGTCTTGTCGCCCTTCTTCCAGGTCGGTCCGTAGACGGAGACCGGCTGGCGGGACTTCAACGTCGGCTTCGTCGTCGTCGGGCTGGCGCTGGGCGTAGCCGACGAGGTCGACGGTCCGGGCGAGAACTGCACCGTGTGCGTACCGGTGCTGGACGAGGCCGGCGGCTTCGTGCCCGGCTCGCTGAGCGGGTCGCGTTCCCGGGTGAGGCCGAGCGAGATACCGGTGCCGAGCAGCAGCACGAGCACCAGCCCGCCGACGCCGAGTGCGATGAACAACGGCGCCCGGGAGCCCCGCTTCGCGGGGCCGTCCCCCGGCGGGCCAGGCGGCTGGCCGCCCGGCGGCGGTGGCGGCGGGAACGGGGGCGCGCCTGGCCCCTGCGGCATGGCGTGCGCGGTCGGTGGCACCCCTGCACCAGGATACGGCCCGGCCGCCTCCGGCCCGTCGAGCGCGGGGATGCTCTTCTCCCCCGACGGGCCCGCCGGCGGCCCACCGGACGCGACCCCCAGGCTCGGCGCAGCGGCGGCACCCGCACCACCCGCACCGGACGCGCCGGACGCGCCGGACGCGAAGATGCCGCCGATCAGGTCGGCGCCGCGCTGCATCCGGTCGTCGTAGGTGGCCGCCCACGGCACGAGGGTGGCCGTGTCGGCCCAGAGGATCGGTGGATCGTCGGCACCGGCCTGCCTCGTCGCCGCCTCGACGGCGTCCTTGAAGCGACGCCGCAAGCCGGCGTCACTGGCCGCCTCTGGCGCCACCCGGACGATGGTCACCGGCGGCCCGTCCGGCGCGGTACCGACCAGGATCTCGAGCTCGCCGCGTCGACCAACCGAACGCACGTCCTCGAACGGCCACAGATCGAAACTGCTCATCTCCGCATTTCCTCCCCGGCGGTACGGTACCGGCCCGGCCGCGCGTTGTGCCCCTCGTTGCCACCTCGTGACCTACGCACGCCGCCGTGCGCTGCGACGACCACCCGGATACGGTCAGGTCAGCGGCGTGCAGGCGCGGAACAGCCGGCCGCGGCCCTCGACGTCCAGTGCAGGCGTCTCCGCGCCGACGAACGCAGCGCAACCCCGGGTTAACGTCATGTGCCCGTCCGCGGCCCGCAACGACACCTGGCCCGCCGTGCAGAGCAGGATCTGCGGGACGCCGCCGCCGACCGTCGCCTGCGCCCCGTCGAGCTCGACGCGGGACAGCTGGAAGTGCCGGGCGCCGGTCGGGTACACCCACTCGGCGCCGTGCCGCTCGCCGCTGATCGTGCCGGCGTGCCAGCTGCTGGCGTCCAGCACCTGCAGCAGCTCGGGGACGTCGACGTGCTTCGCGGTGAGCCCGCCGCGGATGACGTTGTCGGAGCTGGCCATCAGCTCCACGCTCGCGCCCCGCAGGTACGCGTGCATGTTCCCCGCGGGCAGGTAGAGCGCCTCGCCGGGCGCCAGCCGTACGTAGTTCAGCAGCAGGGCGACGACGACACCGGCGTCCGCCGGGTACTGCGCGGCGAGCCTGGTCGTCCAGCCGAACTCGGGCCGCGGCCGCGCGGCCACGCTCGCCGCGGCCACCTCCGTCACAAGCGCGCCGGCGTCCGCCCGGCTCAGCCGGAGCAGCCGGCCGATCACCGCGCCGACGTCGGTGGCGTCGCGCAACGCCTCGACGTACGGGCGCAGCCCGGCCGCACCTGCGGCCACCAGCTCCTCGAACAGCTCCCGCGCCTGCGCCACGTCGCGGCAGCCGCACAGCGCGTCGAACTCGGTCAGCGCACAGATCAGCTCCGGCTTGGGCCAGTCGTCGGCGTAGTTGCGGTACGGTGCGTCCCTCGGCACGCCGCGCGCCTCCTCGGCCGCGAACCCGGCCCGCGCCTGCTCGGCCGACGGGTGCACCTGGATGGACAGCGGGTGTTCGGCGGCGAGCACCTTCAGCAGGAACGGCAGCCGGCCGCCGAACTCGGCCACCACCTGCCCGCCGAGCGTCGCGCCAGGCTCCGCCGCGATGACGTCCGCGAGGGACCGGTCGCCGACCAGGGACGGCCCCCGCGGATGCGCACCGAGCCACAGCTCCGCCTGCGGATCGGCGGAAGGGCTCGGTTCGCCGAGCAACTCAGGGATGACCGTGTGCGAGCCCCACGCGTACGGCTGGACCTGGTTGGTCAGCGCGAGGATCACCGCACGCCCTCACCCGCAGACCCGGCGACGGACTCCCGGTAGAGGTCGGGCTCGATGTAGATGATCGTGTGCAACGGCACGACTTCGCGGATCCTCCGCTCGGCGCTGTCGATCGCGTGCGCGATGTCGTCGGCGGTGTCGCGAGACGACACGGCGATCTTTATGGCGACCAGCAGCTCGTCCGGGCCGAGGTGCAGCGTGCGCAGGTGGATCACCCGCTCGACCGGCTCCTCGGCCTCGACCGCCTGCCGGATCGCCCGCACCTGGTCGCTGCGCGCCGACTCGCCGAGCAACAGGCTCTTCGTCTCGATCGCCAGCACCACGGCGATCACCACCAACAGCACGCCGATGCACAGGGTGCCGATGCCGTCGTAGATCGGGTTGCCGGTGACCACCGCGAGCCCCACGCCGAGCAGCGCGAGGACCAGACCGACGAGCGCGCCGAGGTCCTCCAACAGCACCACGGGCAGCTCCGGCGCCTTCGCTCGCCTGATGTACTCGACCCAACTCGCACCGCCGCGCTCCTTGTTCGCCTCGACGATGGCGGTGCGGAAGGAGAACCCCTCCAGCACGATACCGATGACGAGGACACCGACCGCCCAGTACCAGTGCGAGAGCCCTTCCTCCGGGTGCTCCAGCGCCTCGTGGATCTTGTGGTACCCCTCGTAGAGCGCGAACAGCCCGCCGACGGAGAACAGCACGATGGACACCACGAACGCGTAGATGTACCGCTCCCGGCCGTAGCCGAACGGGTGCTGCTCGCTCGCATCGCGCTTCGCCCGCTTGCCGCCGAGCAGCAGCAGTGCCTGGTTCCCCGAGTCGGCGCACGAGTGGATTCCCTCGGCCAGCATCGATGCCGAACCGGTGACCCCCGCCGCGATGAACTTCGCGATCGCGATCCCCAGGTTCGCCCCCAGCGCCGCGAGGATCGCCTTAGTGCCGCCGCCAGCTGCCACCTGTCTCTGCTCCTTGCGTCTAACCAGAACTCCGACGACCGCACGACATCACTGCCGTACGCGGTCCTTCAACTCCAGCACTGCACGGGTGGGCGTCGGGTCGACACCCAGACACAGCGCGAGGTACACGGACGCGAAGTCGGTGTGCCCGACGAGGCTGGCGAGCCGTTCCAACGGGTGCAGGCCCTCGGCCGCCACCTCGTGCACCGGTACGCCGCGAGCGTCGGCGAGCACGCCAGCGGCGGCGCGGCGCTGCCGGTCGTCTTCCGGCTCGGCGTCGTCGCGCAGCAACACCAACCTGATCCGCGGCTGCTCGCTGCCGTCCGCGTCGTCGACGCGGTCGCGGAACAGCTCGGTCTCGGGACGTCGCGCGAACGGGCCGTCGAGCAGCGCGATGCCGCCGTGCGCCACCTCACGCAGCCGCGCCTGCACGCCCGGGTACTTGGCGTTCGAGGAGAGCTGCCGTACGAACCGTTCCGCGGCGAACGCACCGACCTCGCCGCTGCCCCACACAACCGGGAGGTCGCCGGCGAGGGCCAGGGCGAGCTCCTTGGCCGGGTTGACGAACGACTCACAGGTGGGCCGGCACGCCTCCGCCACCCGGTCCAGGATGTCCGCGGTGGTCGCGATGATCTCGCCGGGCACGCTGGTGACACCGAGCCGGTCGGCCGCCATCAGCAGCGGCACAGAAAGGTGCCACAGGCTCGCGCGGGTGTGCCGCGGCGTACGGTCGGCCGGCACGAACAGGCCGCGGAACCGCCTGGCCAGCTCCTCCAGCGGCGACTCCGGCCGCGCGACGACGACCAGCCCGCAGCCCCTGCGCCCGGCGTCCTCGACCGCCTCGAGCGTCTCGACCGCGGTGCCGGAACGGGAAACGGCGAAGACCGTGTCGAGCGGGCCGACCCAGCGCGGCAGCCGGCCACCGGGATGGGTGACGAGCGGCAGCGGCGAGTCGACGCCGACGACCGCACGTACCAGTCCCACCGGCGTCGCCGAGCTACCGATCCCGGTGAGCACGCAGCTGCGCGACGGCGCCTCGTTCGCCAGCTTGTCGACGCCGGCCTCGAGCGTCAGCGTGGACGCCTCCCGGATCTGCGCACCGGCCCCGGCCACCACCCGCAGCATCTCGCCGGTGTCGGCTTCGGTGAGCCGGTCCTGGTCGTCGAGCACGTCCTCGTCGATCTGCATCATGCCCACCGAGCGCTCACGGCTTGCGTGCCTCCTCGACCAACAGCACCGGCACGTCGTCCCTGATCGGGTAGACCAGCCCGCAGGCGTCGCTCGTGCAGGCCAGCTCGTCGGCGTCGGACACCGGCCGCAGGGACGCCTTGCACGCCGGGCACGCGAGTACCTCGAGCAGCCACGGGTCGAGCGTCACGATGATGTCCTTTCCGCCTCGTCGCGCACACGTTACCGCCCTCACGGGTCGTGGCGGATCACGGCCAGCACCTCGTCGCGCAGCCGGCTCAGCCGCGCCCCGTCGGCGGCCTCCACGTTGAGCCGCACGAGCGGTTCCGTGTTCGACGGCCGGACGTTGAACCACCAGTCCGCACTGGACACCGTCACGCCGTCGAGGTGGTCGATGGTGACGTCCGGCTGGCCGGCGTACGCCCGCTCCACCCGCTCCAGCGCCGCCGCCGGGTCGGCGACCTCGCTGTTCACCTCACCGGAGCCGGCGTACCTGGCGTACTCGGCGAGCAGCTGCGCGAGCCCGCCGGACGACCGGCCGAGCGCGGCGAGCAGGTGCAGGGCCGCGAGCATCCCGGAGTCGGCGTACCAGAAGTCGCGGAAGTAGTAGTGCGCGGAGTGCTCGCCGCCGAACACCGCCTGCGTCTTCGCCATCTCGGCCTTGATGAACGAGTGCCCGACCCGGGTGCGTACCGGCTCGCCGCCGTGTGCACGTACGAGCTCGGGCACCGCCTTGCTGGTGATCAGGTTGTGGATCACCCTGGCGCCGGGCTCGCGGGCGAGCTCCCGCACGGCGATGAGGGCGGTGAGCGCGGACGGCGACACCGACTCGCCGTGCTCGTCGACGACGAAACACCGGTCGGCGTCACCGTCGAAGGCGAGCCCGCAGTCGGCCCCGGTCTCGCGCACGAACGCCTGCAGGTCGCGCAGGTTCGCCGGTTCCAGCGGGTTCGCCTCGTGGTTGGGGAACGTGCCGTCCAGCTCGAAGTACAGCGGGAGGACCTCGACCGGGGTGCCCGCGAACACCGCGGGTGCGGTGTGGCCGGCCATCCCGTTGGCGGCGTCGACGGCGACCCGCAGCGGCCGCACATCGTGCAGCGGCACCAGGCTGCGCAGGAACTCGGCGTACGCCGTCAGCTGGTCGTCGGTGGCCACGGTGCCCGCGCGGGGTGCCGGCGCAGGGCCGCCGCCCTCGGCGAGCTCCCTGATCTCCGTCAGTCCGGTCGCCTGGCTGATCGGTCTCGCCCCCGACCGGCAGAACTTGATGCCGTTGTAGCGCGCCGGGTTGTGGCTCGCGGTGAACATCGCGCCCGGCAGGTCGAGCCGCCCGCTGGCGAAGTACAGCATGTCCGTGGAGGCCAGCCCGATCGACGTCACGTCCGCACCGGCCGCGGCCGCGCCCTCGGCGAACGCGGCGGCCAGCTCGGGCGACGACGGCCGCATGTCGTGGCCGACGACCACGCCCGCCGCCTCGACGACAGTCGCGAACGCGGCGCCGATCCGCCTGGCGGCGGTGGCGTCCCACTGGTCGGGTACGACGCCGCGGACGTCGTACGCCTTGAAGATCTCGGCAAGCTGGCCACTCGACACCGGCAACCCCTCCTGCCCCGGGAGGCTAGCCGGACCGGGTCGACCGGACCACGCGGAGGTGGCCCTTCCTGCCCACCTCGACGCCCTGGCCGACCGGCTCGGCCACGCCGGGCGTGGGCGGCCTGGCCGCCTCCCTGACCGCCTCGGCGAGCGCGACCAGGTCGTCGTTGCTCGGCTGCAGCGACGACGGGTCGGGCGCGAGCCGCACCAGCTCCCAGCCCTTGGGCGCGGTCAACCGGTCCGCGTGGTCGGCGCAGAGGTCGTAGCAGTGCGGTTCTGCATACGTAGCAAGCGGACCGACCACAGCGGTCTGGTCCGCGTATACGTAGGTCAGTGTGGCAATCGCCGGGTTCTGGCAGGCGTTGCGGGAGCACTGACGGCGTACAGAGCTCACGGCCGAACCGTACCGTGATCGGTCGGCATTCTCCGCGGCGCCACGCTGACACCCGGTAGCCTCACCCGGTGACGACGTTTCGACCCCGCCCGCACCGCAGGCGGCCGCGGCGCAGGGACCGGCACGGCCGCGGGCTGCGCGGCCCGCTCGTGCCGGTCGACGTGCCGTTGCACCGCAGCAGGGCACAGCAGTTCGACGACTACGTACTGGACGCGGTCGAGCGGCTGGAGCGCCGCTGGCCGCAGGAGATCGCGCAGCTCGACTTCGCGGTCGAGGAGGTGCCGCCCCCGCCCGGCGGCGACACCTCGGGCGAGTGGCTGGACGAGCCGATCCCGTTGGCCCGGATGGTCACCGGCGGCCGGCTGCGGCGCACCCGCATCGTCCTCTACCGCCGACCGATCGAGGCGCGATGCGCCCCTGAGGAGCTCGCGACCGTCGTCCACAACATCTGCGTGGAGGAGGTCGCCCAGGTGCTCGGCCTGGCCCCGGAGGAGGTCGACCCCCGCTACGACGAGAGCTGAGCGGCCGGCTACTCGGCCTCGTGCGTGGGCGTACCCGTGGTCCAGCGCTCCTCCACCCGGCCGAGCTTCCAGACGGCCAGGGCGACCAACCAGGTGACGACGAACAACCCGACGATGACGTACCCCACGTGGTCCAGGTTCAGGCCCCCGACCGCGGCGATCGGCCCGGACTCGATGCCGAGCTTCTCCACGAGGATGGAGACGATCTCGATCCCGCCGATGCCGATCGCGACGGCGACGGACAGCCCGGTGACGGTCAGGTTGTAGTAGACCTTCCGCACCGGTTTGGCCAGCGCCCACCCGTATGCGAAGTTCATGAAGCAGCCGTCCGCGGTGTCGAGCAGGCTCATCCCCGCGGCGAACAGCACCGGCAGGGTCAGCAGCGCGTACCACGGCAGGTCGAACGCCGCCGCGCCGCCGGCGAGCACGAGCAGGCTGATCTCCGTCGCGGTGTCGAAGCCGAGGCCGAACAGGAACCCGGTCGGGTACATGTGCCACGGCCTGCGGATCGCCTTCGTCAGGCCACCGAGCAGCCGGTTCACGAAGCCGCGGTTGTTGAGCTGGTGCTCCAGCGCGGCCTCGTCGTACGAGCCGCTGCGCATGTCGCGGAACACGGCCAGGATGTTGCGCAGCACGAACAGGTTGATCACACCGATGACCAGGAGGAAGACCCCGGACACGGCGGTGCCGACCACGCCGGTGACCTGCTGCAGCGTGGACGCGTCGTTCGCCACCTGGCCGACCAGCGCCTTGACGCCGAAGGCCAGCAGCAGGCACAGCCCGAAGACCACCGAGGAGTGGCCGAGCGAGAACCAGAAGCCGACGGAGACCGGCCGCCGACCCTCGGCCATCAGCTTCCTCGTGGTGTTGTCGATCGCCGCGATGTGGTCGGCGTCGAACGCGTGCCGCATCCCGAGCACGTACGCGGTGACGCCGAGGCCGACCCCGAACACCTGCGACGAGCCCACCTGGTACTGCTCCGGCACCACGAGGCCGAGCAGCGTGCCCCAACCGACCACGTGCAGCAGCAGGATGAACGCCGCCATCCCGGCCAGCGACGCCCACCCGCGGCGCCCCAACGCGGCAGCGGAAGGCGCCGGCGGGCGTTCCTGGTCACTGACGGCACTCATGGCGCTCCTGGGGCACTGGGACAATCGAGTCGAGACTACTCTATTGCAAATATCTCGCAACAACTTCAGAGGGGAATTCGTGACCGTCCGCCCGATCAGGATGCTCGGTGACCCAGTGCTACGTGACCACGCCCAGCCGGTCGTCGACTTCGACAAGGCCCTGCGGAAGCTGGTCAAGGACATGATGCAGACCATGCGCAAGGCACCGGGGGTCGGTCTCGCCGCGCCCCAGATCGGCGTGCCGCTGCGGCTGTTCGTCTACGACATGTACGACGGCACCAAGGGCTGCGTGGCGAACCCGGAACTCACCGTGCTCGACGAAACCCCGGTCACCACGGAAGAGGGCTGCCTGTCGCTGCCCGGCCACCAGTACCCGCTCGCCCGCGCGGCCGCCGTCGAGGTCCGTGGCCACGATGTGAACGGCGACCTGATCGCCGTCCGGCCCACCGGCGAGGAGGACGACCCCGCGTACTTCGCCCGTTGCCTGCAGCACGAGGTCGACCACCTCGACGGCACGGTCTACGTCGACCTGCTGCCCCGCCGGCTGCGCGCGAAGGCGCTGCGAGCCGGTCCGATCCTCGACCGGGAGCGGAGGTGAGCCGCGCGGTGGAGGAGACCAACAGGCGGATGCTGCGCGCCCGCGACGCGATGGACCGCGCCTACGCCCAGCCGCTGGACATCCCCGCGCTCGCCGCGATCGCCCACACCTCGCCGGCGCACTTCATCCGCACCTTCCGCGCCACGTTCGGCGAGACGCCGCACCGGTACCTACAGCGCCGCCGGGTGGAGCGGTCGATGGCCATGCTCAGGGAGACCGACACGAGCGTGACGGACATCTGCCTCGCCGTCGGGTTCACCAGCGTCGGCACGTTCAGCCGGACGTTCCGCGAGATCGTCGGCGAGTCACCTTCGGCGTACCGGGCGAAGTACCGCGAGACGGCGGTGCCGCCGGCGAGCGCACCCACCTGCTTCGTCAAGGCGTGGAACCGGCCACGGCAGAAGCGCGCAGTTTCGGATAAGCCCTGAGCTGTGCACCGGCGTAGCGTGGCGAGCATGCTGAAGACCATCAACATCTCCCACATCTTCGTACTCGACCAGGACGAGGCGCTCGACTTCTACGTCAACAAGCTCGGCCTGGAAGTCAGCGCCGACCAGGACCTCGGGGACATGCGCTGGCTCACCGTCAGCGTGCCGGGCGAGCCCGGCCGTCAGATCCTGCTGGAGAAGCCGGGCCCGCCCTCGACCGACGAGAACGCGGCCGAGCAGATCAGGGAGCTGATCACGAAGGGCGCGAGCGGCTTCAACGTCGGGTTCACCACCGACGACTGCAGGAAGACCTACCAGACGCTCAAGGAGCGCGGCGTGGAGTTCACCGACGAGCCCACGGAGCGCCCGTACGGCATCGACTGCGGGGGCCGCGACCCGTTCGGCAACCATTTCAGGATCGTGCAGTTCCCGCGGTGACATGCGAAACGCCGGCGTGAGCATCGCTCACGCCGGCGTTTGCCGTCCCCCGGTGCCCCCGGGTCCTGGACCGGACGAACAGCCCCCTGTGCCGTCCTAGCCCAGTGCGCCAATCAGGTACGCGATCATCGCTGGGAACATGTCCAGCATCGCCTGCGGCAGCACGTACGCGAGTGCCGCAACCACCGCGACGAACAGCCAGACGCCCACCCCGACCTTCGCGAGCCGCATTCTGGTACCCATCGTCACGCCTCCATCACTACCTGACGTTCATGTCGTATGCCGGATGTGACGGACCCCAAGGCGGATCGGTTCGGTGCTAAGGGAATTTTTTTTCTGGCCGGTTTTCTGCGGCGGCGATCAGCGCGGTACGCCGGCTCCGATCTCCGGCACCACCGGTGGCAGCGTCACCTCACGGACGCCGGGCCGCAGCGCCAGCGAGGTCAGCAGCGGCCCCTCGTCGGGCGACGCGGTGAGCAGCCGCGCCCCGTACACCGGACCACTGCCCTCCTGCGGGCTGACGAGCACGCCGTAGTTCTCCGCACCCTTCGGTGCCCGGAGCTTGACCGCCTCGGTCTTGCCGGCGCCTATGCGCACCCGCTTCGGGTCCGACGGGCCGTCGTCGGTGAGCGTGCGCACCTCAACCTCGGCGTCCCTTGTCGGTGCGGTCAGCGCCATGGCGGCGTTGAGGTTCCCTGCCGGCACCATGGCGGCGATGCCGCCCGAGCCGAGCGACGGCGAAGTGGCGGAGTAGGCGAGGTCGCCGTCCTCGCCCGAGCCGCCCTCCGCCGCGACGACCGCACCGACCAGCGGCACCTGTGCATTGACCTGTAGGGCGGTCACCGACTTGGTCATCATCTCGCTGAGGTCGACGGAGATGGCCTGCTGCGCGGGCAGGTCCACCCGGTCCTTGCCGGCCGGCGCGAACGAGCCGTCCGACGTGGACAGCCGCAGGTGCACGGTCGAGTCTTCGCCGCTTGGCGTGAACAGCACCAGCTTCCGGTCGCCGGCGCCCGGGGGGAGCGCCGGCACGATCAGGTTGCCGGACTTCGGCGTGGCGGGCGGCACCCACGAGGCGCCGTACGAGGTGCCGCCGTCCTTCACCTCGCTGCGGACGGAGGCGGCGACGCGGCCGGTCTTGGCGACCACGCGCACTGCGCTGACCGGCAGCTCTGGGGCGAGCTCGGTGACACTAACCACCCGCTGCTCCCCCGGGTCGACGCTGATGCCGCGCCCGACGTTCGGGTCGACCGGGCCGTCGGGGCCGTAGACGAGCACGTCCACGGTCGCGGCCGCGCTGTCGATGTTGCTCAGGTACAGCTCGGAGGACGCGCCGCCGGTCGTCGGCGGGCCGGCGAACCACCAGTTGTTCGACGGCGTGGCGCAGCGGACGTCGGCCATGCCGCGGTCCTTGCCGTCGTCCTTCCTGCGGTACTGCTCCGCCTCGAACCCGGGCGCGGTCGCGCCCTTCGCGCCGACCACCACCCCGCCGTCGTTCTCCGGCTGCAGCACGGCGCGACCGGGCGCCGTGCCCAGCGACTCCACGGGGGTGGACGTGGACGAGTCGATCTCGCCGACCGCCACCTCGCCCTTGCCCCGGTCCGGCGCGACGGCCGCCACGTCGCCGCCGGTCGCGTCGGGGCAGACCACCCGGGCCGCGGAGACCGCCGCGTGCGCGGGCTTCAGGCCGGTGACCTGGGACCGCTCGTCGGGCAGGGTGAGCTCGCCGACGCCGACCACCACGGCGAGCAGGGCCACCGTGACGAGGAGCGGGATGGGCACGAAGAGCCGCAGCCGGCCGCCGCCCTGCTGGCGCTGCCGCCGGTTGGACCGTGCCACGGTACGGCCACCCGCCGAGGGTGCGGCCGGTCGCTCGGGCGGTGGCGGCTGCTCCGCGCCGCCCGGCGGCTGTTGCGGTGGCGGCCCGCCCGGCGGCTGCTGCGGGGGAGGTGTCGCCGGCGCACCGCCGGCGCGACGGCGACCGCTGCGGCGGCGGCCGCGTCCATGCGATTTCACCAGTCGTTCCTCGTTCCGCGATAGTGCTCGGAGCCCGGCGGCTGCGGCCACTGCTGCGGTTGCTGCGGTTGTTGTGCCGGCGGGTACGCCTGCTGCTGCCCGTAGCCTTGCTGCGGTGGCTGCGGTTGCTGCACAGGCGGGTACGCCTGCTGCTGCCCGTAGCCCTGCTGCGGTGGCTGCGGTTGCTGCACAGGCGGGTACGCCTGCTGCTGCCCGTAGCCCTGCTGCGGTGGCTGCGGTTGCTGCACAGGCGGGTACGCCTGCTGCTGCCCGTAGCCCTGCTGCGGTGGCTGCTGCCCGTAGCGCCAGTCGGGCGCCGGGTGGGCCCCCTGGTGCTCGGCGACGGGCTGGTCCTGGCGGACCCCGGCCTGCGGGCCGGTGTCGTGGTCGACGGGGATCTCCAGGGCCGCCCTGGGCAGCCGCGGCCGCAGCTCGGCCGCGTCCTCGCGCCGGGCGGCCGCACGGCGCTCCAGCTCGGCGTCGGCTTCCTCCCGGCGCGCCGCGGGTAGGGCTAGCACGAACACGACGAGCACCGCGAGGCCCTGCACGGCCAGCTGCAGCCGCCGTGCCGTGTCGGAGAACGTCAGCTCCAGCTGGCCACCGGTACTCGGCACGACGAACGCCTGCGCCCAGCCGTCCACCTTGCGGGGCTGCAGCTCCTGCCCGTCGATGCTCGCCCGCCAGCCGGACGACGCCGCGTCGGTCAGCACCAGCAGCCGGCCTTCGGCGCCGGACGGGACGCGGACCTTCGTCGCCACCTGGCTGGACGCCCCGAGCGGCGTGACCGTGCCGTCCCGGTCGAGCAGCCGCAACCTGGCCGGCGTGGTGGTGGCCTGCCACAGCGCGAACTCGTTCGTGGCGGACTGCCGCACCAGGCCCTTCTCGCCGTCGAGGCGCAGGGCCAGCTGGTTGTCCACCGGACCGGCGACGAGCACGTTCCTGATGCCGTACGGCTGCAGCCGGGTCGCGACGTCCGCGGAGCGACCGGACACCAGGTCCTCGACGAGCCGGTTGAGCCGCTGCCTGGTGGCCTTCGGCGGCTGCAGCAGCTCGTCGCCGAGGCGCGGTGCGCGTCCGCGGACCACCGTGTACTCGACCCGGCCGTGGGTCTCCCTGAGGATCAGCGTGCGGGGCCGGCTGGGCACGTCGCTCTGCGCGGCCAGGTACTTCGGCATGACCTCGTTGCGGACGACGTGCAGCGGGCCGTCCACCCCGTTGGCCACCCACCAGGTGGCGGCGAACAACGGCACGACACCGGTGATCACCACGAGCGCGACGAGGCCCAGCTGCCGCCAGCCGAAGCCGAACTTGAACAGCCGCTCGGGCGCGTCCTGCGCGGCCGCGCCGATCGCCACCAGCATGCCGACGCCGATCACGGCGATGGCGATACCCGGCCAGGCGACCACGCCGAACGCGCTCTCCGGCTCGGTGATGGCCACCCGGCTCAGCACGAACCCGAAGGCGAGACCGACGAACGCGACCACCCAGCCGGCGATCACCACAGGCGACGTACGGCGCCGTAGAAGCGCCGCGAGCGCGCCGAGCAGCAGGCCGCCGGAGATCCACACCGGATACTGGCCGGGACCGCCGGGGTGCAGCAGCAGCATGGCCAGCGGCTGCAACCGGGTCGAGGCGAGCGACGCCGGGTGGTAGCCGGTGTCGAGCAGCAGCATGCTCGGACTGCTGACGACCGTGAACGACCACGGGAACAGCAGCACGAACGGCAGCAGGACGGTGAGGATCAGGCCGGAGAGCACCGCGCGCTTGCGCCACATCAGCCCACCGGCGACTGCGGCGAGGACGAGCGCGATCGGCCACAGCAGCGGCGCGAACGCGATACCGACGGACAGCAGCAGCGCGCACGCCCACGCGGGGCGCAGCGCGCCGCGGCTGGGCGGCGAGAGCACCCGGGAGCCGAAGTACGCGATCAGCGGGAGCACGACGAACGCGACGGCCGTACCCAGCCGGCCGGCGGCGATCGACCCGGTCGCTACCGGCAGCAGGGCGTACGCGGCCGCGACCCACACCCGCACCGCGCGGTCGGTGCCGAGCCGGCCGGCGGCGAGGTACGCGGCCCAACCGGCCAGCGGCACGCAGCCGATCAGCAGCACGTTCACGGCGAGCCACGGCTGGCCGAAGAACAGCGTGGACAGCAGGGCGAGCACCGCGAGGTACGGCGGCGCCGTGGTGGTGCCGCCGAGGCCGATCGGGTGCCAGGCCTCGAAGTAGGCGCGCCACAGGTCGACCGCACTGTCCGGCGCCGGCAGCAGCGCGCCGCCGCCGAGGGTGACGCCGAGCACGTCCCTTGCGGCGATCACCGCCACCACCGTCAGCGCCACGACCAGGAGCAGCCCAGGGTGCGAGAGCGCGCGCTTGGTGAGGCTCGGTGCCTCGATGGCGTGGAAGTCCTCGTCGTCGTCCGCCGGGTCGGTGATGGCGCTGCTGTGCCTGCCGGTGTCGGACACCGCGCCTGCGGTGAACGCGGAGATCCGTTCGCCGACGCGGCGGATCGCCGCGCCGCGCGGCGGCATGAGCGTCCTTATCTGCCGCCACGGCCGCTTCAGCTTGCGGCGCTTGGCCCGGCCGCGCAGCACCATGTCGGGGCGCAGGCTGACGAGGATCACCGCGGCGAGCTCGTCCAGCGCGTTCCCGACCTGTTTGGCCAGCAGCCAGCCGACGGCACGCAGCACGGACGTCACCACGTTGCGCAGCAGCGCGACCGCCGCCAGGCCGAGCGGGAGGTTCACCGCAAGCGAGTACATGCCGTGCCTGCGGTCCGCCAGCCGCGCGTGGCTGGCCGTCGCCTGCACCGTGCGGCGGTGCCGCGACGCGGCCTCCGCGTGGTGGACGACCGCGCTCGGCACGACGGACACCGGGATGCCCGCCCTGGTGGCCCGCCAGCAGAAGTCGACGTCGTCGCGGTAGAGCGGGATCAGCGGGTCGAAGCCGCCGAGGTACTCCCAGACGTCGCGCCGCACCAGCATGCCGGCCGAGTCGACGGCCAGCACCTCGTTCTTCTCGTCGTACTGCCCCTGGTCGTACTCACCCCGGTCGATGCCCGTCTCCCTGCGCCCGCCGAGGTCGGTGGTGACCCCGACGTTGAGCAGGACCTTGTGGTCGTACCAGTCGCGTTGCTTGCAGCCGAGCACGCCGGGCATGCCTGCGCGGGGGTTGGCCGGCGAGTCGGCGGTGGCGAGCAGGTTCGCGAGCGCGTCCGGCGCGGGCGCGGAGTCGTCGTGCAGCAACCAGATCCACGAGACCGCGTCGTCGGGGCGGGGCATCGCGCGCCGACCGCGGCGGACGACCTCGGGCCGCGCGAGCGCGGCGGCGACGGCCTCACCGAAGCCGGCCTTGCGCGGCAGCTGGATGACCTGGTCGGCGCCGACGGCCTCGGCCAGGATCTCACCGCTCGCGTCGGTACTGCCGGTGTCGACCACGCGGATGACGTCCGGCACCCGGGTCTGGGCGGCCAGCGCCGCGATGGTCTCCGGCAGCCATCGAGCACCGTCGTGCACGACGAGCACGGCGGTGACGAAGTGAGTTGGCTTCGCCTGTGTGGTCACTGGGCGTAAGAGCTGCTTCCCGGGGCGGCCAGCGGACAAGTTCGGCGCCTTGCGACACCAAACGACGACGGGCGAAAGACTAGTCGACGCCCGGTGGACCTAACCAAGCCAGGGCGCCGCCCCGCGGGAAGTCCGTTCCACAACGACCAGGGAACGTGGGGGTCCGGGGGCTCGGCCCCCGGGTCAATACCGCGGTATTCGGCGAAGGTGAGCAACGCTCACCGAGCAGGGGGCGCCTACACGGCGCGGCGGCGCAGCTTCCTGCGCTCCCGCTCGGACATCCCGCCCCAGATGCCGAACCGCTCATCGTGCTGCAACGCGTATTCCAGGCACTCCTGCCTGACCTCGCAAACGAGGCAGACCTTCTTCGCCTCCCGGGTGGAGCCCCCCTTCTCGGGGAAGAACGCTTCCGGGTCGGTCTGCGCGCACAGCGCGCGCTCCTGCCATTCGAGCTCCTCGCCACTGTCCCCTGATAGCCAGTTCCGCTCGGACACAACAGACCCTCCTCGACCCGGTCGTACGCCCGCCGCACCCCCCGGCACGGGAACGACACTCATGTAATTACACGCGCGTCGGTACCGATACGTCAAGCTGAGGCGTGCTATAGGACCCATCTCGCCACTCGTAATGTGCCCGTGGTAATGCCGCGAATCCGGCATCTGTCAGGCTTCGCACATGCGCATCGTCGTTCTCGCGGGAGGCGTGGGAGGAGCTCGTTTCCTCCGCGGCCTCCGGCACGCCGCCCCCCAGGCGGACATTACGGTCATCGGTAATACCGGCGATGACATTACGCTCTTCGGCCTCCGGGTCTGCCCCGACCTCGACACGGTGATGTACACCCTCGGCGGTGGCATCGACGAGGAGCAGGGCTGGGGACGCACGGCGGAGACGTTCGCGGTGCAGGAGGACCTCGCCGCGTACGGCGCACAGCCGCAGTGGTTCGGCCTCGGCGACCGCGACTTCGCCACCCACATCAGGCGTAGCCAGCTGCTGGCCGAGGGGCAGCCGCTGTCCGCGGTCACCGCGACGCTGTGCGCACGCTGGCAGCTCGACGTCCGGCTGCTGCCGATGACCGACGACCCGGTCGAGACGCACGTCGTGATCGCCGACCCGGAGGCGGAGTCCGGACGGCGCGCGGTGCACTTCCAGGAGTACTGGGTGCGGATGCACGCGGAGCCGGAGGCGCTCGGCCTCGTGCCGGTGGGCGCCGAGCACGCCGCGCCCGCACCAGGCGTGCGTGAGGCGGTCGAGAGCTGCGACGTCGTGCTGCTGCCGCCGAGCAACCCGGTCGTGTCGATCGGCACCATCCTGGCCGTACCCGGCATCCGGCCGGCGATCGCGGAGGCAGGCGTCCCCGTCGTCGGCCTGTCCCCGGTGATCGGCGGCCGGCCGCTGCGCGGCATGGCCGACAAGGTGCTCGCCGCGGTCGGCGCGACGTCCACCGCCGCGGGGGTGGCGGAGTTCTACGGCCCCGGCCTGCTCGACGGCTGGCTGGTGGACGAGACCGACAAGGACGCCGTCGAGCAGGTGGAGGCGGCCGGCATCAGGTGCCACGCCGTGCCGCTGGTCATGCGCGACGTGCCGGCGGCCGGCCGGATGGCCGCGGACGCTCTCGCGCTCGCAGAGGAGATCGGATGAGTCGCGAACGAGCTGAGGAGCTGGCCGGAGGTAGGGGCCGCATTGCGGCCTCGGGCATAGGTCGCGCCGCCGCGGCACCTGCCGGAGGACGGCGCTCGAAGCGGTCGCGGAGGAACGGATGAGCAGTAGGCAGAGCAGGCTCGAGGTGTGGGGCCTTGCCGGGTTCCCCGACATCCAGCCGGGTGACGACCTCGCCGCGCACATCGCTGCGGCCGAGCCCGGCCTGCGCGACGGTGACGTGGTCGTGGTGACCAGCAAGGTGGTGAGCAAGGCAGCCGGCCGGGTGCTGCACGCCGGCCCCGGCTACGACCCCGAGCAGCTGCGCGCCGAGGCGATCGAGGCGGAGACCGTGCGCGTGGTCGCCCGCCGCGGGGAGACGAAGATCGTCCAGACCACCCAGGGCTTCGTGCTCGCCGCGGCCGGCATCGACGAGTCGAACACACCCGAGGGCACCCTGGTGCTGCTCCCCCGCGACCCGGACGCGTCGGCGCGCGAGCTCCGCGCCGAGCTGCGCGCCCGGCTGGGGGTGGTCGTCGCTGTGGTGATCTCGGATACCTTCGGCCGGCCGTGGCGGGTGGGCCAGACCGACGTCGCCGTAGGCGCGGCCGGTCTCACCGTGGTGGACGACCACCGCGGCCGCACGGACATGTACGGGCGCGAGCTGAAGGTCACGGAGATCGCCGTCGCCGACGAGGTCGCGGCCGCCGGCGACCTGGTGAAGGCGAAGGCCGCGGGCGTGCCCGTCGCGGTGGTACGCGGGTTGTCCGCGCACGTCACGCTCGCTGACGGCCCCGGTGTGGCGGCGCTGGTACGGCCCGCGGACATGGACATGTTCTCCCTCGGCGCCCGCGACGTGCTGCCCGCAAGGCGCACCGTCCGCGACCTCACCGGCGATCCCGTGGACCGCGCCACGGTGCTGCGGGCGGTCGCCGCGGCGGTCACCGCACCGGCGCCTCACGGGCAGACGCCGTGGCAGTTCGTGCTGGTCGAGACCGAGGAGGCGCGGAAGCGGCTGATCCGCGCGCTCGAGGACCACTGGGTGGACCCGCAGGGCAGCACGCAGCGCGCGGACAGCATCGAGGTGCTCCGCAACGCACCGACGCTGCTCGTGCCGTGCCTCACCGGCCGCGACGAGCTGCCGCAGGAGGAGCGCGAGCTGCTCACCCTCGCCGGCGGCGCGGCCGTGCAGAACCTGCTGGTCGCACTGACGGTGGAACGGCTCGGCTCGGCGTGGATCGCCAGCACGCTCTACTGCCCGGACGCGACCAGGACGGCGTTGGAGCTGCCGCCGGCCTGGCACCCGGTCGGCGCCGTCGCCGTCGGCCAGCCGTTGGCGACGCTGCCGCCGCGCGACCGCGACCCTGACGACTTCCTCGCCACCCGCTGAGAGGCGCTCACAGCGCCCGGTAGTCCCGCGGCGCGAACCGCGGGGCACGTCGGGGCGGCCCGACGCCGGGTGTCTCCAGCAGCCGCTGTACGCGGTACCTGTGGCCCGCGTACGGCTCGAGCAGGGCGAGCATCCCGTCGTCGTCGACGACCTCGCCGGCGAGCGCCCAGCCGATGATCCCCGGCACGTGCAGGTCGCCGACGGAGACCGCGTCGGCGTCGCCGTGGGCACGCTGCCGTACCTCCGCGACCGTCCACTGCCCCACCCCGGGCAGCGACCGCAACCGGCGAGCCGCGACCTCGCCGCCGAGCGCCACCGTCTCCTCCAGCCGGTTCGCCGCGGACGCCGCGACCCTGATCGTCCTGGCGCGGCGCGGGTCGACGCCGGCGCGGTGCCACTCCCAGCTCGGCAGCTCGACCCAAGCCGACGGCTGCGGCGGCACCCGCATCCACTGCACGGTCTCCGCCGGCCCTGGCGCCGGCGTACCGAACCTGCGCAACAGCTCCCGCCACGACCGGTGCGCCTCCATGCCGGTCACCTTCTGCTCGAGGATCGCAGGCACGAGCGCCTCGAGCACCCGTTCCGTGCGGCCGACCCGGAACCCGGACCGGCGCAGTGCGGCGTCGCGCACCGGCGGGTGCACCGGTGTGAAGCCGGCCAGGTCGTCGTCCGCGCCCAGCATCGCGGGCAGCCGGTCGAGCAGCCACTGCGCACCCGCGCCCCACGCCTGCGCCGTCACCTCCGCCGTGCTCGGCGCCGCGCAGACGCGCAGGGTGCCGGGGCCGGCCGGGGTTCGTACCGCGCGCCACACGGCGCCGTCCGGCGTACGGCGGTACGCCGGGTCGCCGCGCCCCCTGCGGTGCACCGAGAGCGAGAACGCGACGTCCACCGGCGCCGCGGGCCGCCAGCGGCGGCTCTCACAGGTGCGCAGTGTCACCACGGCGGGTCAGCTCCTCCACCAACCGCCGCACCTCCTGCGCCCGGCTCCTCGGCGCCACGAGCACGGCGTCCGGGGTGTCCACGACGACCAGGTCGGTCAGGCCCAACGTGGCCACCAGCCGGCCACCGGCCGCGGCGACCACGGTGCCGCTGTCGTCGACAGAGAGCCGCTCGCCGGTGCCGAGCCCGACGTTGCCGGCCGCGTCGCCTGGCAGCAGGTCGGCCAGCCCGTTCCAGTCGCCGATGTCGTGCCACTCGAAGTCGCCGGGCACCACCGCCACCCGGCCGCGCTGCGCGGCACCGACGAGCACGCCGTCGTCCACGGCCTCCGCGGCGAGGGTGGGCCACACCTCGCCGAGCACTTCGCTGCGCTGTGGTGTGTCCCAGGCCTTCGCGATCCGGCGCAGCCCGTCGTGCAGCTCGGGCAGCTGCGTACACAGCTCGTCGAGGAACGTCGCGACCGACCAGACGAACATGGACGCGTTCCACAGGCTGCGGCCGCTCGCGAGGTACCGCTCGGCGACCTCCGCAGGCGGCTTCTCGGTGAACTCGGCGACGTGCTCGCCGAGTCCGCCGGGCAGCTCCGCACCGCGCTGGATCCAGCCGAAGCCGGTCGCGGCGTAGGTCGGCGCGATGCCGACGGTCACCAGGTAGCCCTGCTCGGCGACGGCGATCGCGTCACGCACGGCCGACACGAACGCCTCCGGCCGCGGCACCACGTGGTCCGCGGCGAACGAACCCATCACGGCAGCCGGGTCGCGCTGTGCGATGACCGCAGCGGCCAGCCCGATCGCGGGAGCGGAGTTCTTCGGCGCAGGCTCCACGAGCACGTTGCCCGGCGGCAGCTCGGGCAGCTGCGCGACCACCTTGGGTTGGTGCGCGGCGCCGGTGACCACGAACATCCGCTCGCCGGCCGTCACCGGTGCGAGCCGGTCCATGGTGGCCTGCAGCAGCGACCTGTCGCCGCCGGCCAACGCGTGCAGGTACTTCGGCTCGTCCTTGCGGCTCAGCGGCCAGAGCCTGGTGCCAGAGCCGCCCGCCGGCACGACCGCGTAGAACGCGCGCTGCTCACCGGACATGGGCTCAGTCGCTCACGGCCCTGCGGTAGCTCTCCAGGTGCGTCTCCGCGGACGTCTGCCAGGTGAACTCCTGCGACCGCTCGTAGCCGGCGTCGGCCAGCGCCTGCCGCCGGTCGCCGTCGTCGAGGAGCTCGGTCAGGCCGGCGGCGATGCTGTCGGCGTCCGGCTCGGTGTACGCCACGGCGCCGCCGCCCACCTCGGGCAGCGACGTGCGGTGGGTGGTGAGCACCGGCGCGGCGCACGCCATCGCCTCGAGCACCGGGAGGCCGAAACCCTCGCCGTGGCTTGGGAACGCGACCACGACCGCGCCGCCGAGGTACGCCGGCAGGTCGACGTACCTGAGGAACCCGGGACGCACCAGCCGCAGGTGCTCGGGCACCTCGGCCACGGCGTCGTCGACCGCGTCATCGTTGCCGCGGCTGCCGGCGAGCACCAGGGCCGGCGGGTCGTCGCGGTCGGCGACCGCACGCACCCAGCCCCGGATCAGGTCGGGCACGTTCTTCCGCGGCTCGAACCCGCCGAGGAACGCGATGTACGGCTGGCCGTGCAGGCCGAGCCGGTTCGACACCCGCTCGCACTCGTGCGGTTCCGGCCGGCGGAACAGGTCGTGGTCGACCCCGTGATACGCGACGTCGATCTGGGTGGGGTCGGCGGACAGGTGCTCGACGAGCTCGTCGCGGGTTGCCTTGGACGGCACGATGATCCGTCTCGCGCGGCGCACGGCGGTGCGGACCGCAGACCGCAGGAACGTCGCCTTCACCGGCGTGATCAGGTCGGGGGACGTGAACACCGTGACGTCGTGCACGGTGACGACGACGGGCCGCCCGGCTCGTACGGGCATCGTGTAGAACGGCGCGTGGATGATCTCGGCGCCGAACGTGTCCGCGAGCACCGGCAGGCCGGTCTGCTCCCACGCCAGCCGCGCTGGCCGGTGCGCGATCGCCGTCGGCCCCATCATGATCGCCGCCGAGGGCGCCATCCGCCCGTACCGGTCCGCGTCGGAGCGCTGACACGCTACTCCGATGTCCGCGCCCGCTCGGTCGAGCGCTCGAACCAAACCGTCTACGTACCGATTGACGCCCCCGCGATCAGTACCGTCGATCAGTACACGAGGTGACACCTGCGCCTCGCCTCCGCCGCTCGCTCGGGCACCAACAGTTCTTCGCCGAAGACTACGCCCCATAGATAGAGAACGTGTCACGGGACACTACCGTCTCCCGGTTACCTCATTCGCACGGCGGCGCGTCGAAGGAATGAAGGGGCGGCGGTCAGGAGCTGGCGCCGAGGCCGAGCAGGCCCATGCCACCGAAGGCGAGGATGAGGACGATGGCTCCGACGACCTGGATGCCGAGGATGATGGCGGCGATCACGATCCCCGCGGTCGCCATCCCGTTGCCACCCTCGCCGGTCTCCTTGATCCGCTTCTTTGCGACGAGACCGAGGATCAGCGCGACGATCTGCGCGATCCATGCGAAGTAGACCAGGATGAGGCCGACGAGCGCGATCACCATGGACGCGACGGCCAGGCCGTTCGTCTTCGGCTTGACCTGCGCCATCATCGGCTGCATCACGACCGGCGGGCCGACCTGCTGGTGCGGGACGACCTGCCCGTAAGGCTGCTGCGGATAGCCGTACGGCACCGGCTGTTGGCCGTACGGAGCCTGCTGCTGGCCGTACGGCACCTGCTCGTAACCCGGCCCGCCGTACTCCGGGTCGCCCATCCCTGGCTGCTGTGTCATCTCCCTGCTCCCACCCGAATGCGCTGCCTACTGTACGCGCTCGCCGGTCCTCGATGTGTGGGAGTGACTTCCCGTGACCGCGCAGGGCTACGACAGGCCTACGCTGGCGAACATCACGATCATCATCACCACGTAGAACAGGATGTACAGCGCGAACAGGCCGGTGACGACCGCGCCGATGATCAGGCCGGCAAGCGCCATCCCGTCGCCTTCCTCGCCGGTCTCGCGGATCTGCTTCCTGGCGATGAAGCCGCAGATGATGCCGCCTGGCGCGATGGTCAGCGCGAGTACCAGCGCGACGATCGCCATGGTGTTCGTGCCCCGCGACGGCGGGTACATGTACATCGGCTGCCCGTAGGCCGGCTGCTGGCCGTACGCCGGCTGGCCGTAGGCGGGCTGCCCGTACTGGGGCTGGCCGTAGCCGTACCCCTGCCCGGCCGGGTCGTAGGGCTGGCCGGGCTGCTGCTGTGCGGGCTGGCCCTGCGGGCTGGCCCACCCGGGCTGTTGGGTCATTGTCGAGCTCCCCCTCGCGGCTGTGCAGTCACTTGGCTGAGACGTCGGTACGGCGGGATTCGTTGGCACCGATCATCCGGTCGTCTGGACGTGCCATGGAATCACCACGTTCCACCCGCGCCACTGGCGCGGGTGGAACGCAGCCTGGGGGTCACACCACGGGTGGTCGGCCGAGCTTAGCCATCCGCCAGGCCGTACGCCAGCGCATCGGCCGGCGCCGGCCGGCCGGGGTGCGCAGCCCCTCGGCGAAGCCCCTGAACCACGGCCGCAGCGCGGTCATCGACCGCTCCCGCACCACGGTCAGCGCCAGCCAGTCGCCGACGTAGGCCACGGCAAGCGGCACCGGCAGGTTCCGCTTCGCCAGCCAGACCCGGTTGCGCGCGTTCATCCGGTAGTAGTTCGCGTGTCGTGCGGGGCTGGTGCGGGGGTGCGCCATCACCGCCCTGGCGTCGTACTCGATGCCGTAGCCGGCGTCCAGGGCACGCCAGGCGAAGTCGGTCTCCTCGTGCGCCCAGAAGAAGTCGCCGGGCAGCCCGCCGATGCGGTCGATGGTCTCGCGCCGGATCGCGCTCGCACCGCCGAGGAACGTGGTGACCGCCCCGGACCGCAGCGGGTCGCCGGCGCGCAGCCGCGGCACGTGCCGCCGAGCGCTGTTGCCGTCCTCGTCGACGATGCGGAACGACAGCACCCCGAGGCGCGGGTCGGTCGCGAACCGCGCGCGCACCCACTCGGCCAGGTCGTCGGTCGGGTACCAGCCGTCGTCGTCGAGGAACAGCACGACGTCGCCGGTCGTCTTGTCCGCGCCGCGGTTGCGGCCCTCGGGGAGGCCGACGTTCTCCGGCAGCCGCAGGTACGTGACGTCGTCGTCCAGGTCCGGCACGTCCGCGCCGTTGCCGACCACCACGATCTCGATCGGCTCCCCGCGCTGTGCCCGTACGCTGTCGAGCGCGCGGCGCAGCTCCTCCGGGCGGTTGCCCATGGTGAGGACGACACAGGACAGCTTCACCGCAGCCTCCGACTCAACAGCACACTCGCCAGGTGCAGCACGACGAACATGCCCGCGACCACGGCACACGCGACCACGAGCACCCGGGAGCCGGTGAGCCCGCCGGTGATGGCGTCGTACGCGGCGGCGAGCACGGCCACGAGCGACAGCTCCGCGCCCTGGATCAGCCGATGCAGAAGGAACGCCGACGCGATCTTCCTGAGCTTGCCGACGGTGCTGCTGCGCATCTCCGCGGCCGCCTCGGTGGTGGCCGGCTGCCCGGCGCGGGCGCGGGCGACGTCGACCAGGTCGGTCTCCGACTTGATGAGGATGGCGCCGAGCGCACCGAGCACGCCGAGCTGCGCCCACCCGCCGGCGAACCCGTCCTGGGCGCGGATGCCGAGCCCGACGAGCAGCGCCGCCTCGGCGAGGTAGTGGCCGACGCGGTCGAGGTAGACGCCCACGATGCTGGTGCGGCCGGTGAGCCTCGCCAGCTCGCCGTCGGCGCAGTCGAGCAGCAGGTAGATCTGGATCAGCACCGCCGCGAGCACCGCCGACCACAGGCCGGGGATCGCGAGCACCGCGCCGCCGCCGACGCCGGTGACGATCATCAGACCGGTCGCCTGGTTCGGGGTGATCGGCGTCCGCACCAGCACCCACGTCAGGTACGGCGAGAGTTTGCGCATGTACAGCCGGCCGACCCAGTGTTCGCCGCTGCGCCGATCGAGCAGCCCAGGTGGCTGGGCGATCTTGCGGATCTCGGCAGGCGACGCCTCGCGCACGCTGATGGCGATCCCTTTCGTCCTCAGTCGGAAGTCCCCGGGTGCGAAGAGGTTAGTCGCCCCCGTCTTCGGCGAGGTCGGCGGACTCCTCGACGCCGGTGTCGTTGCCGTACGCCTCGATCACGTCCTCGATCGGGCCGTCCTTCACCAGCTCGCCGTGCCTGAGGTAGAGGCCGCGGTCGCAGTACTTGCGCAGTTGGTTCTCGTTGTGCGAGACGAAGAACAGGGTCTTGCCGCCGGACAGCATCTCCTGCATCCGGCCGAAGCACTTCCGCCTGAACTGGCGGTCGCCGACGGCGAGCACCTCGTCGACCAGCACGATCGGCTCGTCCACGCTGGTCACGACCGAGAACGCCAGCCGCACCTTCATCCCGCTGGAGAAGTGCCTGAACGGCGTGTCGAGGAACTTGCCCACCTCGGCGAAATCGACGATCTCGTCGAACCTGCGGTCGACGGCCTTCTTGGACAGGCCGTGCAGGCCACCGACCAGGTACACGTTCTCCCTGGCGGTGAGGTCGCCGACGAAGCCGCCGGTAATCTCGATCAGCGGTGCCACGCCCTGCCGGACCGTCACCTTGCCCTCGTCCGGCAGCATCACGCCGGCGATCAGCCGGAGCAGGGTGCTCTTGCCGTGCCCGTTGGCGCCGACCAGGCCGACGGCCTCGCCCTCCTCCACGTCGAAGGTGACGTGCCGCAGCGCCCAGAACTCCTCCCTGGAGATCTGGGTCGACTTCCCCCGGAACAGCAGGTCCCTGATCCTGGCATTCCGCCGCCGGTTGCGGTTGAACCGAATGCCGAGATCACGTGCGGAGATCACGTTGGCCATTCGCGCCCCCGCACTCCTCGCGTCGCTGATCGCACGTCCTAGATCTCCTTCAGCACCGTACCCTCGAGCCTGCGGAAGACCCACATGCCGATGCCGAGAAACACGATCGCGACCCCGGCCGAGATCAGCACCGGCTGCCAGCCTAGGAACGCGTCGGGGAAGATCGGCCTGCGGTAAAGCTCGAAGATGCCGACGAACGGGTTGTACGCGAAGAACTCGTAGAGGCCCTTCATCCGGTCCTGGATGATGCTCGCGCTGTAGATGATCGGCGAGAAGTAGAACAGCAGCCGCGTCACCACCCGCACGATCCGGATCATGTCCCGGTAGAGCACCGAAAGCGGCGCCAGCGCGAGCGCGATACCGAGGATCAGCGTCGCCTGGATGAGGATGGCCAGCGGATAGTCGATGATGACGTGCCAGCTGACGTGGCGGGCGTCCGGCATCACGATGATGAACGCGGCAAGGATCGGCAGCGCGAACATGTACTCGAGGAACTTCGAGCCGACCACCCGCAGCACCCAGATCTGCCGGGGTAAGCCGGCAGACCGCACCAGCTTCGCCTCCCCCGTCAGCGCCTTGGACGCCTCGTGGATCACGCCGTTCGCCCACTGCCAGGGCAGCATGGCGGCCAACAGGAACACGATGTACGGCTCCTCGCCGACGTCGCGCCCGATGATGATCTGGAAGACGACGAAGTAGACTCCGGCCATCATCAGCGGCTCGAGGACCGTCCACAGGTACCCCAGTACCGAGCCGACATACCGGACCTTGAGGTCGCGGATAACCAACAGTCCGAGGACGCGCCCGCGTAGGGCCAACGTCTCGACCCGTCCGGTCATCAACTAACTCCTTCCCAGGTCGCCGCGCGACGGCGCACCTGGAACTACGGGAGGCGGCCCGACACGGGCGTGGACCGTCCCATTATCGACGGCCTAGGCCACACTCCTCGACGCGCCCCCACATCGGCGAGTCGCCTCGCCGATGTGTTGCACACCATTCACTGGCTCGTTACCAGCATCACCGCGAGGATAGCCCTACCACCAGCCACTTCTCAGGGACGCGAGTACGGTGGACCGACCAGCAGCGGACGAGAGGATCTCGACGACGATGCCCGGCAGGTTCACGGCAGCCGACGTCCGTGGCACGTTGAAGACGCGCGACTCGTGGTGGACGGTGTTCTTCGTCGACCCGCTCGCGGCGCCGCTGGTCAAGCTGCTGGCGAACAGGACGAACGTCACACCGAACCAGCTCAGCCTGGTGGCGTTCGTCCTCGGCCTCGGCTCGGCCGCCGCCTTCCTCACCGGGAACAGGTGGCTGCTCGCGCTCGGCGGTGTGCTGTTCCACCTGGCCTTCCTGGTGGACTGCCTGGACGGCAAGATCGCCCGGCTGAAGGGCACCGGCACCACCTGGGGCAAGTGGCTCGACTTCGTCGTCGACCGGGTGCGCATCTTCCTCTGCATGATCACCCTGGTGGTCGGGCAGTACCTGCACACCGGCGAGGCCTTTTACCTGATCTTGGGGTTGGGCGCCATCGCGGTCGAGGGCTTCAGGTACATCAACGCGGCGCAGGCCCAGGACCTTCGCCGCGAGATGCGCGCCAAGACCGTCGAGCTGCAGCAGGCGGCCGGCGACAGCCCGAAGTTCGTCGAGGACATGATGCTCGCCGACCCCCAGCTCGACCCGGACCGGCTGGTCGAGCAGGGCGACGCCATCGACCTGCAGCAGGGGTTCAGGAAGAAGTTCGGTTTCTACGACCGGGTGCGCCGTACGCTGCGCCGACACCGGATCCGCACCCACCTGTGGAGCGGCGTCGAGTACGAGATGTTCGTCTGCATCGTCGGGCCGCTGACCGGGTTCGTGGCCTCGGTGATCATCGGCTCGGCCGTGCTGTTGCTGCTGTTCGAGGGGCTGCTGGTCTACCAGCTGTGGCTGCAGGTGCGCGAGTTCGACCGGATGGTGGCCGCGCAGACTCCCCCGCCGCCCACCGACGACACAGCGGACGACCGCGTCTCGTAGCGGCTCAGGCCTCGGGACGCGCGCCGCGGACCCGGCCCGCGACCGACTTCGCCACGCCCTTGAGGAAGCCGGCTCCCCAGGCGTGGTGCATGGTGGCGTAGACGGCCGGCAGCATCGCCCGCGCCCGCGGCGTCAGGCCGCTCCCGGTCACCGCGGCACCCGCGGTGACGGCGGCGAGGTACCCGCCGGGCAGCACCAGCGCCCACCGCTTGCCGGCGACCGCGAGCCCGAAGGCGAGCGCGGTGCCGGCGACGGCGGCCGGCGGGGCGAGGTAGCGCAGCGACACCGTCTCCGGGTGGCGCACCATCACCCGCCAGCGCCAGGCGCCGGTGTCGAAGTACTGCTTCGCGAGCGCACGGAAGGTGGACCGCGGGCGGTAGCCGACCTGCAGCCGGGAGGTGAACCACACCAGACCGCCGGTCTCCCTGATCCGGTGGTTCATCTCCCAGTCCTGGGCGCGGTGGAAGTACTCGTCGTAGCCGCCCACCCGGTCGAGCGCGGCGCGGCGGAACACGCCGAGGTAGACGGTCTCCGCCGGGCCGTCCTCGCCGCCGGTGTGGAACTGGGTCGCGCCGACGCCGATCCTCGACGTCATAGCGCTGGCCACCGCGCGCTGGAAGTCCGTCGTGCCCTCCGCGGCCATCAGGCCGCCGACGTTGTCCGCGCCGGTCTCGGTCAGCACGTCGACGGCCACGCGTACGTAGTCCGTCGGGAGTACGGAGTGGCCGTCGACCCGCACGATGATGTCGTGCTTCGCCGCCTTGATCGCGGCGTTCAGCCCGTGCGGGGTGAACCCTGGCGGGTTGTCGACGGCGGTGATCCGCGGGTTCTCCGCGGCGAGCTCCTGGGCCACCTCGTCGGTACGGTCCTTCGACGGGCCGAGAGCGAGCACCAGCTCGAGCTCACCGGGGTAGTCCTGGGCGAGGATGCCCGCGACCGCCTCCCGGAGGTGCCGTTCCTCGTTGAGTACGGGCATGACGACGGAAACCTCTGGCCACAGCTGAGCTGTCGTGTGTTCGTCCATGGCGCCGCTCACCATACACGCAGCGGCGGAACGCCGATGACTAGGAGCTGGTGGAGAGGATCTCGGACCGCTCGGCCGGCTGGCTGCCGCCCTCGACGATCAACCGCGGGTCGTCGGCCTGGTAGCTGGCACCACACTTGGGGCACCAGACCCGCGCCGGGCCGCCGCAACACACCTCGCGATGACAGGGGCTTCGCCGCATCGCCATCACAACCGTCATCTCCCTATGCCGATATGCAGAGGATTCACCGTTCACCGGTCGGACGTCAGCGCGACACGCGACGAGTCGTACGTACTGCCAGCAGCCGTTGACTGCCAGTAGATGTCAGCCGCCTGCGTCATGCTCGCCTCCCGACCGGACCGCGCCTGTCGGGACGCGGTTTCCGACACCGACGTGACGAGCAGCAGGCGGGTTCCGTTTACCGGCAGGCAGAATCCACCGAGACCGCACCTGTGGGTGACGCGGTCGGCGCCGCACCCGTGGTGCGTTTGCTCGAGACCTTCGACGCCTGGCCGCGGGGTTTCTTCCTGTTCTTCATCGAGGCCTTGATGGTGGCTTCGGTCTTGCGCTCGATCAGGTCCCAGTCGGGGTCGCCGGTGTCGATCAGCGGCGGCGTGAAGGTGACGCTCTTCAGCCGGTGCCTCTTCGTCTTCTCCGCCACCCCGCTCAGCTCGCTGAGCACGTTCTGCGGGATGTCGGTCTCGAACAGCTGTTTGCTCGCCGCGGCGAGCTGTTGATATCGCGCGAGCACCGTCGCCGGGTCGGCCTGCTCGGTGAGCGCACCCAACAGGCAGCGCTGTCTGGTCATCCGGTCGTAGTCGCTGGACGCCGCCCGCGAGCGCGCGTACCACAGCGCCTTCTCGCCGGTCAGCTTCTGCCTGCCAGGCTCGATGTAGCCGGTGATGGGATGCGTGCCGCCACCGATCGGCAGCCGGTCCCGCACGGTGACCGTGACGCCGCCGAGCGCGTCGATGATCTTCGTGAATCCTTTGAGATTCACCATGAGGTAGTAATGGATGGGCAAATCGAGGACGTCGCCGATGGTCTTCTTGAGCAGTTCCGGCCCCGGCCGGTCGTTGCCCGGCACGGCGTCCGGGTGCGCTTCCCCGTATCCGTATACCGCGTTCAGTAGGTCGTTGAAGCCGTTCGGGAAGCGCTTCTGCAGCTTCCCCGGCATCGGCACCTGCTCCAGGTTGCGCGGCAGGCTGATGAGCGCCGTCCGTCCGGTGGCGAGGTCGATGCTGGCGACGATCATCGTGTCTGTGCGGGTGCCGACCCGGTCGGCGCCCGCGTCGCCGCCGGCGAGCAGGACGTTGATCCGGCCCTTCGGGCCGTGTTTCTCCGAGTCGGGGAACATGCTCGTCACCAGGTCGCGCTGCACGGCCGCGTAGCGCGATGCGACACCGAACGGCGCGAAGATGCCGAGGCACAGCACGAGCGCCAGCACCATGGCGATGCTGCGCCGCGGCGAGGTGATCTGGCGCGGCCGGGTCAGCCAGAAGGCGTGCATCACCACGCCCGCCCACAACGCGCCGACGATCACGGCGAGCCCCTGCACGAACGCCAGCAACCACGGCTTGAACGCCATCGCGAGCCAGGCCGACCGCGGCACGAAGAGGGCCGCGAGCACGGCGAGCACGACGAGCACGAGGTAGGTGCGCAACGCCACGCGCCCGACGCGATGGTGCCGTAGGGCGAGATGTCCACTGCCCGGAGCGACAACGGAAAGAAGCGTCACCACGAGCGCACGCCGGAACGCGACGTCTCCGCGCTTCGGTGCGGCCGAGCGTGGCCTGCCGTACGTACGGCCAGGCGCTGCGCCCGTTCTGCTCGTCCGCCGCTTCTCGAATTGCCCCCCGGATCCCCCAGTCCGATCCGACATGATCACCCGAGTATCCCGGTCGCGGGCGGGATACACCGAATGCCAGGCGCGGCCGGCGTGTCGGCCCGGGCGACGCGGAAAACCGGGTGCGCCGAAGCGCGCTCGGCGCCTACCGTGGCTGCCGTCCACCCGAGGAGGAGCACACATGGGCAGCGTCATGATCCGGGTCTTCCGTGTCCGGGGAACGCCGTGCATGCAACCCCGACGGGCTGCATCTCCTCGTGCCGGAGATCGCCGCTGAGATTGTTCGCACGTCCGGGACCGGGCCCGGCGACCTGGTGCTCGACCTCGGTGCCGGCACCGGCGCGCTGACCGCACCGCTGGCGCGTACCGGCGCCCGGGTACTGGCGATCGAACGGTCGCCGCGGCTGGCGCGGCGGCTGGAACGCCGGTACGCCGACGCCGCGCACGTGCGGGTCGTCGAAGGCGACATCCGCACGGTGCCACTGCCGCGCCGCCCGTACCGGGTGGTGGCGAACCTGCCGTTCAGCATCGCGATGACCATGCTCGGCCGGCTGCTCGACGACCGCGACAGCCCGTTGCGCCGCGCGGACCTGGTCGTGCCGTGGCACCTGGCAGTGCGGCTCGGCGAGGCGACCGACGGCCGCCCGCGCGTACGGCGCTGGCGGCGGCGCTACCGGTTCCACGTCGAGCGGCGGCTGCCGCGCCGCGCGTTCCGGCCGCCGCCTTCCGTCGCTACCGGCGTGCTCGCGGTCGTCCGGCGGTAGCGGCGGTCACCTGCCGAGTACCTGCTCGACGTCGCCGAGGTGGTGCTCGCCCTCGTGCACCGCGTGCCGGCCGAGCCAGGCCACGTCGTGCTCGGCCGGCTCCGGGTAGTTGTAGACCAACAGCCGCGCGAACTGCTCCGCCGTCAACCCGCGGAACACCCGGGCGATCAGCTGCCCGGCCATGGCGAGCTGGCCCAGCACGTCACCCGGTGTCTCGTCGGCGTACCCCGCGAGCAGTACCCGCTCGTCGCGGTGCATGCGCGGGAAGTCCGGCCGGTCCTCGACGAGCGCGCACAGCGCGCGGTCGCGCTGCACGAGCAGCACGTCGCGGACGTGGCAGGCGTACTCGAGCGCCGACCACACCTGCGGCGCGGGACGCCGGCGCAGGTGTGACTCGTCGACGCCGGACAGCCGTTCCGCGTAGCGCGCACCGAACGACCCCATGACGTCGGCGATCCGCGCGACCGGCAGGTCGGCGTAACGGAACCCGCACTCCGCACACTCATCCATCGGCCCATGGTCTCAGCTAGGGTCGGGGCTGTGGCTGGCGAAATTCATACCGCGTACGAAGGCCTACTCAGGCACGTCCTCGAGCACGGCGCCCCGAAGGCGGACCGCACCGGCACCGGCACCCGTAGCGTGTTCGGCCACCAGATGCGGTTTCCGCTCGACCGCGGGTTCCCGCTGATCACCACCAAGCGGGTGCACTTCAAGTCGGTGGCCTACGAGCTGCTGTGGTTCCTGCGCGGCGACGACAACGCCCGCTGGCTGCAGGAGCACGGCGTCACCATCTGGGACGAGTGGGCGGGCCAGAACGGCGAGCTCGGCCCGATCTACGGCGTGCAGTGGCGCTCCTGGCCGACCCCGTCAGGTGACCACGTCGACCAGATCACCGAGCTGCTGCACACGCTGCGCACCAACCCGGACTCGCGCCGGATGGTCGTGTCGGCGTGGAACGTCGCCGAGCTGTCGAAGATGGCGCTGCCCCCGTGCCACCTGCTGTTCCAGTTCTACGTCGCCGACGGCCGGCTGTCGTGCCAGCTGTACCAGCGCAGCGCGGACATCTTCCTCGGCGTGCCGTTCAACATCGCCAGCTACTCGCTGCTCACCCACATGGTCGCCGCCCAGGTGGGCCTGGACGTAGGCGACTTCGTCTGGACCGGCGGCGACTGCCACCTCTACGACAACCACGTCGCCCAGGCGAAGGAGCAGCTGTCGCGCGAGCCGTACCCGTTCCCACAGCTGCGCCTGCGCCCGGCGGCATCCCTGTTCGACTACACGTACGAGGACATGGAGATCGTCGACTACCAACACCACCCGAAGATCACCGCGCCGGTCGCCGTCTGACTCAGCCGACGGTGCGCCCGCGGGGCGTGCAGCCGTCGGATTCGAGACCCCAGGAGATGATCCTGGTCGGCGCGATCCTGATCAGCTCCTCACCGCCGGCCACCACCGCCGTCGCGTGGCCGCGGATCTCCACGCCGCGCGGCGTGAACTCGGCGCCGGCACCGACGTCGTCCACCACGAGCGCCACCCGGCCGTCGGCCTCGACGTTGCGCCATTTCCTCGTACTGGACAGCCGGATACCACCGACGTCCACCGTGCCCAGCTCGTCGTTGACCCGGTAGCCGACGGGCCGCACCTGCGGCCCGGACGGCGCGACGGTCGCGAGCCGGCCGAGGTGTTCACCGGCCAGGTACGCGCGTTCGGCACTGGTCCACATCGCTTCACTCCTGTCCTGTTCTACGGCCACGCCCACGGCGGTCAGCTCGGCGACCGCGGCCGCGTCCCCATCCGGGTGCGCGTGTGCGAACCTGCTCAGCGGCAGCGGCATGCTGACCTGGTAGCCGAGCCGCCGGGCGTCGAGCGCCGTCTGCTTGACGCACACGTCCGCGGCGAGACCGGTGACGACGAGGCTGCGCACTCCCGCATCGCGCAGCACGCGGTCGAGCCGGCTGCTGCCGGTCTCCGGGTCCTGGTCGAGGACGAAGTCGGAGAAGCCGCCGGTCGCGCCCGGACCCTTCACGACCACCTCGCCGGCCTGCCGCAGCCCCGGGTAGAGCTGCACCTGCCACTCGGCGCGGGCGGCGCCGTCGATCGGCCGGTAGTCCTGGGTGTAGACGACCGGCGCGCCCGCCGACGTGGCGGCCGCGATCTCGGCGTTGAGCGCCGACACCAGCTCGGCGGCGCCGGCCACGTACAGCGCGCCTTGCGGGTGCACGAAGGCGTTCTGCATGTCCACGACGACCAACGCAACGGACGGGTCGTAGGTATGCATGGCGGGACTCCTATGCGACCAGCGCGCGCGAGCCGGCCGTCGCGGCGTCGGTCAGCTCGGCCAGCACCGCGGTCAGGCCGCTGGCCAGCCACCCGGCAACCGGCGCGCCGAGCACGTCGTAGGCGTGCGGCACCCGCAGGCCTTCGCCCACCGGTCGGGCACCGCTCCTGGTCAACACGACCCGCGCGTGCTCCTGCGCGCTCGCCGTGCCGCCCGGGCTCGGGCTGGCGCCGATGACGGTGACCGGCTTGCCGTCGAGCGCCGCTGCACCGCGCGGCCGGGACGCCCAGTCGAGCGCGTTCTTCAGCTGCCCGGGCAGCGACCCGTTGTACTCCGGCGTGGCGATGAGCACGGCGTCGGCGGCGGCGATGACGTCCCGCAACTCGAACACGGCGTGGCCGGGGTCGGCCTCGTCGTCCTCGCTGAACGGCGGCAGGTCTCGCAGCCCCGCCCAGCGCGTGAACCTGGTGCCGTCCGGCGCGTAGCCGGCGGCGAGGTCGAGCAGCCGGCCGTTCACGGACTGGCGGCGCAGGCTGCCGAGCAGCGTCAGGATCGTCGTCTCTGCGGCCATGGCTCCTCCAAGTAGTTGTTGCGAGGAATTTCCTTGTGCCAAGAACT
Organism: Streptosporangiales bacterium; assembly: GCA_009379825.1. Taxonomy (NCBI): domain Bacteria; kingdom Bacillati; phylum Actinomycetota; class Actinomycetes; order Streptosporangiales; species Streptosporangiales bacterium. The sequence goes on along the minus strand of WHTA01000022.1, from coordinate 7,833 downwards.
AGTCTTACATGAGGATGTTCCGCGCGTCAACTATCGGCTAGACTGCCCGCATGCACAGCGGCTTCGACGACCCCCGCCTCACCGCCGTCGGCCTGCTCGTCGAGACGCACGGCGGGCTGACGGCGCGGCTGAACGAGGTGCACTTCCGGCACGGGCTGACGGGCATCGACTTCGACGCCCTGATCCGGATCGCCAGGTCGCCCGACCAGCAGCTGCGGCTGGGCGACCTCGCCGCCCAGACCGGACTGTCGACAAGCGGCATCACCCGCATCGTCGACCGGCTCGAGCGCGGGGAGCTGGTCCGCCGCACCCGCAGCCCCGGCGACCGGCGTGGCTGGGCGGCCGTCCTCACCGACACCGGCCTCGCCCGCCTCGAGCAGCTCCTGCCCGACCTACTCGCCGCGATCGAGCGCTACCTCACCGGCCAACTGACCCCCGACCAACTCGACGCACTCCTCGACGCCCTGCACCGCATCCGCCGCGCCGTCCGCCCCGACGCCACCGCAGGCGCCACCCCCGCAGCGGAATGACTGCCGACACATCGAGCTCGGTGCGCATGAAAGGCGCAACCACCGAACCGGACCACAGCACCAGCGACCGACATGGGCGACGAAGACGTAGCTGCCGGCGCGGACGACCGTAGCCCGGGGATGTGCGCGCGGCCGCGCACCGCGACGACTCCGCTCCTTGGACAGGCATGACTAGGGACTTTGGTCATGACTTCCATCCAGAGCTATTGACGGGCTACATAGGTATAGCTAATTCCTCATATGAACCATCCGATTCCCCAGTGGACGTTCGGGGACCGCGTCCGCAAAGCTCGCCGTGAGCTGCACATGTCGCAGGCTGAGCTCGCGCACCAGCTGAGCGACCATCTCGGCGTCTCGATGTCCCCGCAGACCATCGGGTCGTGGGAGTCGGCGTACAGCAACCCGTCCGACGTCGTCGAGACGGCGCGCGCGCTACAACACGTCACCGGCATCCCTGCCGAGTGGTTCCTCGGCCTGCACACGCAGGAGTGATCCGAGGTCAAAAAACGGGGCGCACCCGACCGAATGCCGTCCAAAGCCTAGGTCGGACACGCCCCCTACTGCAGAAGAAAGCGTAGCAATGACCGCAACACCACCTCAGCAGGTTCCGCCCACCATGCCGCCGGTTCCGTCGCATCCGCAGCCGAAGAACGGCCTGGGCACCACCAGCCTCGTGATGGGCATCCTGTCCCTGGTCGGCGCCTGGATCCCGTTCGTGGGCTTCGGCGCGTACATCACGTCGGTCCTCGGCATCGTGACCGGCGTCCTGGGTCGCGGCCGCGCCAAGCGAGGTGTCGCTACCAACGGTGGTGCCGCCATGGGCGGCCTCGTGACATCGATCCTCGGCCTCGCGTCCGTCATCCTCGCCACCGTCGTCTACAGCTCCGTCATGTACGCGGTTGCCACCACCGACCCCAGCGACCTGCCGACGTCGGTGCCGAGCAAGAGCGCGGCCAAGGACGACGCCAAGCCCGCGGCCGGCATCGGCGACACCGTCAAGGACGGCGACTTCGCCTTCACCGTCACGGACGTGACGACCGCCGCCAGCATCGGCGGCGCGTACGGCGAGGACGCGCAGGGCAGGTTCGTCATCGTCCACGTCACGGCGAAGAACAACGGCAACAAGGCCGAGATGTTCGACGCGTCCAACCAGACCCTGTTCGACGGCAAGGGGCGCGAGTTCAGCACCGCCGAGGCCCAGATGTACCTGGAGTCCGACGCGTTCCTGCAGGACATCAACCCCGGCAACTCAGTGAAGGGCAAGCTCGTCTTCGACATGCCGAAGAACGCCAAGGCCGACCGCATCGAGCTGCATGCGGGAGTGTTCGGGCTCTCCGAGGGCACCACCGTCAGCCTCCGCTGACCGGAACGGCTGACGCTCTCACGACAGCAGTACGTCAGGTGTGAGCGGCGGTCACCGCCGCCCACACCTTGTGCGACGCCCTACTTGAGTAGTTGTCTGGCGATCACCAGGCGTTGGACCTGGTTGGTGCCCTCGTAGATCTGGTGATCTTTTACGTACACATTCGCCTACGCCCTCTGACGGAACCGAGACGGAACACGACGGCACCTAACCGCGGCTGGAACCGTCCGGCCAGATGACCTGCACGTTGACGCCGAGGTCGCGGGCGAGTGCGACGACGTCGGCGGTGCCGCCATAGCCACGGGCGGGCTTGCCGTCCCACACCGCGTAGAGCTTATCGGCGCCTTCGAGCATGGTCCGGCTGGCGTCCATGTGCGACTGCTCGGTCGATTCGACGTGGTCAAGCTCGCGGACGCGCGCCGCCTGGGCGAGCAGCTCGTCGTAGGTCGCCCAGCACTCGGCGGGGAGGCCGTCGCGGTACTGCTCGGCGGGGCACGATCACCTCCAGGGTGCCGCGGACGTCGAGCACGGCGCGCGCGAAGAGCTGGTCGGCGCCATCGGCGAGGCACGACAGGCCGACCAGTTCGTGCACCGGTTCACTGGCAAGCCGGTCACGGATCTCGGCGTCGACGAGCCGCTCGGTATCAGCGGGAAGCCCCGATGTCCACTGATGGCGGCTCTCACGCCTGCCCCCGATAGGTCGCGTGCAACCGCTCGTCGAGCGCGGTCGTGACGCGGTTGGATGGTAGCTCGGCGCGGAGGTCGCGGACGGCCTGCCGCACACGTTCAGAGCCGTACCGCTGACCCGTGTCGTACGCGGTCTCGGCGAGCCGGCATGCCTCGGCGACGGCTCCGCCAGCGGCGAGCGCCCGGGGCATGCTCGACGGTCACTACCGCAGCTTGTTTCGGACTGCGCACGGGTGCCGCCTCGGCGAACGACGACGCTGCCAGCGTCGGGATGCCGAGCCTGGCAGCGGCAACAGCGCGAGACGCGGGAGCCGCTACCGGCTCCCGCGACTCCGTGCTCCTTGGCTGCGGACTCGCACAGTTCCGGCCTGACCTGCGAAAACACCTACTTCAGCAGCTGCCGGGCGATCACCAGGCGTTGGACCTGGTTGGTGCCCTCGTAGATCTGGGTGATCTTTGCGTCGCGCATCATGCGTTCCACTGGGTAGTCCTTGACGTAGCCGTAGCCGCCCAGGAGTTGGACGGCGTCGGTGGTGACGTCCATTGCTATGTCGGCGGCGTAGCACTTCGCGGTTGCGCCGGCGAGGGTGAGGTCGGCGTCGCCGCGTTCGCTCTTTGCGGCTGCGCTGTAGGTCAGCTCCCGCGCTGCGGACACCTTCATCGCCATGTCGGCCACCATGAACTGCACGCCCTGGAACTCCGCGACGGCCTGGCCGAACTGCTTGCGTTCCTTGATGTAGCCGATCGCGTAGTCGAGTGCGCCCTGCGCAATGCCGAGTGCCTGCGCGGCGATGGTGATCCGCGTGTGGTCGAGCGTACGCAGCGCGATCTTGAAGCCCTCGCCCTCCGCGCCCACCATCCGCGACGACGGGAGGCGGACGTTGTCGAAGTACACCTCGCGCGTCGGTGAGCCCCTGATGCCGAGCTTCTTCTCCGGTGCGCCGAAACTCACCCCCTCGTCGCCCTTCTCCGCGACGAACGCGGTGATGCCGCGCGCGCCCTTGTCGGGGTCGGTGACGGCAAGCACCGTGTAGTACTCGGAGACGCCGGCGTTGGTGATCCACCGCTTGGTGCCGTTCAGCACCCAGTCGTCGCCGTCGCGTACTGCGCGGGTGCGCATGTTCGCCGCGTCGCTGCCGGCCTCCGACTCGGACAGGCAGTACGAGAACATCGCGTCGCCGGCGGCGACCGGCGGCAGGTACCGCTGCTTCACCTCGTCCGACGCGGCGAGCAGCAGCGGCAACGTGCCCAGCTTGTTCACAGCAGGGATCAGCGACGACGTCGCGCACGCACGCGCGACCTCCTCGATCACCAGGCACGTCGCGAGGGCGTCCGCGCCGGTGCCGCCGTACTCCTCGGGGATGTGCGGTGCGTGGAAACCGGACTGCACGAGCGCCCCGTACACGTCCTGCGGGAACTCCGCCGACTCGTCGACCTCGGCGGCGCGCGGCGCGATCTTGTCGTCGGCCAGTTGGCGCAGCGCCGACCGGAGCATCTGGTGCTCCTCCGGCAGCTGGAACAGATCGAACTCAGTGCTCACGAGGTACCCTCTCATAACGGCTTGTTACTCGATGGTAGGCAATGGCGCCTGGCGTGTGACGCGGGCCACGGGGAGTACCCCGGGGATATCGGTAGGATGACCGCTCCCTCGATGAGGAAGGACTTTCGGGGTGTCCACACGACTTACCGTGCTCGGTTGCGGCTATCTCGGCGCTACCCACGCGGCATGTATGGCGGAACTCGGCTTCGAAGTACTCGGTTTCGACGTCGACGAGGAACGGGTCGCCCAGCTGTCCGCGGGGCACCTGCCGTTCTACGAAGATCAGCTTCCCGAGCTGCTCGAGAAGCATGTTGCCAGCGGCAGACTGCGGTTCACCACCTCCTACGAGGAGGTCGCCGAGTTCGGCGACGTGCATTTCCTGTGTACCGGGACGCCCCAGCGTCCCGGTAGGTACGACGCCGACCTGAGCCAGGTCTGGAGCGCCATCACCGGCCTCGCCCCCCTGCTACGACGACACTGCGTGATCGTGGGGAAGTCCACCGTCCCGGTGGGGACGGCGGCGCAGCTGGCCGAGGCCATCCGCGAGACCGCGCCCGCCGGCGACGAGGTCGACCTGGTGTGGAACCCGGAGTTCCTCAGGGAGAGCTTCGCGGTGCACGACACGCTGCACCCGGACCGGATCGTGGTGGGGGTCGCCGACGAGCGCCCGATCGGGATCGTCCGCGAGGTCTACGCGCAGCTGCTCACCGAGGACACCCCGTTCCTCGTCATGGACTACCCCACGGCCGAGCTGGTGAAGGGTGCCGCGAACTCGTTCCTCGCGACGAAGATCTCGTTCATCAACGCGATGGCTGAGATCTGCGAGATCACCGGCGCCGACGTCACCCGGCTCTCCGAGGCGCTGACGCACGACGACCGGATCGGGCGCAAGTTCCTGCGCTCCGGCCTCGGTTTCGGCGGCGGCTGTCTGCCCAAGGACATCCGCGCGTTCACCGCGCGCGCCGAGGAGCTCGGCGCCGGGGAGTCGGTGAGCTTCCTCAAGGAGGTCGACGCGGTCAACCTGCGGCGCCGCACCCGCGCCGTCAAGCTCGCCAAGGAGCTGCTCGGCGGCGTAGCGCGCGGCAAGCACATCGCGGTGCTCGGCGCAGCGTTCAAGCCGGACTCCGACGACGTACGCGACTCGCCCGCGCTCGACGTGGCGTCCAGCCTGTCGCGGGAGAACGCGCACGTGTCCGTGTACGACCCTGAGGCGATGGCCAACGCCAAGCGCATCCACCCGGAGCTGCACTACTGCGACACGTTCGACGACGCGCTGGCCGGCGCGGACGTCGTGCTGCTGCTCACCGAGTGGCACGAGTTCCGCGACGTCGACCCGGCGAAGCTCTCCGCGCTCGTCCGGCACCGCCGCATCCTCGACGGTCGCAACGTGCTCGACCCGACGGCCTGGCGGGCGGCCGGCTGGGAGTACCGCGCACTCGGCCGCCCGTGATGCACACGAGACACGACACGGACACCACGATCCGGCGGCTGCTCGCGGACACCCACACCTGGGCGGTCGTCGGGCTGTCCACGTCGCCGAACCGGGCCGCGTACGGGGTCGCGCGGTTCCTGCAGCAGCAGGGCAAGCGCATCGTGCCTGTGCATCCCAAGGCGGAGACCGTGCACGGCGAGCCCGGGTACCGCAGCGTCGACGAGATCCCGTTCGCCGTCGACGTGGTGGACGTCTTCGTCAACTCCGGGCAGGCCGGCGTGGTCGCCGACGCTGCCGTCGCGGTCGGCGCGTGTGCGGTGTGGTTCCAGCTCGGCGTCGTCGACCACGACGCCTACGAGCGCGTACGGGCGGCCGGGCTGGACATGGTGATGGACCGCTGCCCGGCGGTCGAGTGGCCCCGGCTCGGCCCCCGGCCTGCGGAAGGGTAGCCAGTGCCAAGCGCCGTGACCCTCATCCGGTCTCCCCGACTGGCCGACACCGAGTACGCCTACGCGGCGACGGTGCCCGCCGGCTACCGGCTCATCTTCCTGGCCGGCTCGTGTCCGCTGAACGAGGACGGGTCGACCGCGGCCGTCGGCGACTACGCCGGCCAGGCCGCGAAGGCCATGGAGAACCTGGAGGTCGCGCTCGCCGACGCGGGCGCGTCACTCGGCGACGTCGTCAAGACCACCGTCCTCGTCGCCACCACGCGCCAGGACGACCTGGTCACGGCGTGGCAGGTCGTCAGGGACGCCTTCGGCGAGCACGACGTCCCGAGCACGCTGACCGGCGTGACGGTACTCGGTTACCGGGACCAGCTCGTGGAGGTCGAAGCCGTCGCCGCCGTCCTCGACGCCCCCGAACAGCCCACGGAACGCGACCACGGCTCAGCCCCGTCGACATAGGCCGCCTTGTCAGGCGGTTGTCAGGGGAGCGTACCGGCGCTGTCGGTGGTCCGCCGCCTTCGCGTGGACGAGGCTGGAGGCAGTCGCCGCTACCAGGATGGTGATCCAGTGAGGCGCGCTGAGCTGCACGATCGCCACGCTACGCCGATGCCGGCTTGGACCGTGGCCACCATCGCCGCACCGTCGCTCGTTCGAGGGCGTGCCGCGCTGGCCGCGGGGCGCTGGGAAGAAGCGGTGCACGATCTGACGGAAGCGTTGGGCCGTGCGAGCTCGGCGCCGGATCAGGCTGACGCTGCCGTGGGACTGAGCGACGCGCTGTGGTGGCTCGGCCAGGTGGACGAGGCGTTGGCCGCTCGCGAACACGCCTATGCGGCTTGGCGAAGGCTCGGCGACGATATCGCCGCAGCCCACGCCGCCGTCTGGTTGGCCAGAGAGTACGCCGAGGCGATCGGCAATCAGGTGGCGTCGGCGGGCTGGCTCGCCCGCACCGAGACACTGGTGGCCGGACCGTCGGGTTCGAATGCGGTGGGTTGGGTCGCGCTGACCCGGGCCGCCCTCGCCCCCGATCCCGCCGTGCAGGAGCCGGCTGCGCGGGAAGCGGTCGCGTATGCGCGTGCCGGCCGGGACGGTGACCTCGAGGTGTTGGCACTGGCCAGGCTCGGGCTCGCGACGGTCAGCGTCGGCCGGATCGACGACGGTCTGCAGTGTTTCGACGAGGCCATGGCGGCAGCGACAGGTGGCGGCGGACCGGCGCACGCTCGGGCAGCTGTGCTGCGACCTCGTCCTGGCCACTGAGCTGTCCGGCGAGGTCGAACGGTTCGCACGCTGGAACGACGTGGTGCAGCGGTCCGCGGCCGAGAGCGACCATCCGCAACTGACCGCCTTCTGCGCGGTCTGCTGCGCCGAGGTCTTCTGCGCCCGGGGCGACTGGTCGCTGGCCGAGCGCGAGTTGCGCTCAGCGATATCCGTGCTGCGGCGCACCGGCCATCGGGCCCGGTGCGTGCCGCCTGCCGCGAAGCTGGCCGAGCTCTACCTCTTGCAGGGCCGTATCGAGGAAGCCGCGCAGCTGATCGGCAGGGACGACAGCGACGCGAGCCTGCTCGTCCGCGCGCGGCTGGCCCTAGAGCGCTGCGACCCCGCCCTGGCCGTGACCCTGCTGAACCGCCACTGTCGACGTTCCGGCGGCGACTCGCTGCTGACGGCTCCCGCCATCGCGCTGCTCATCGACGCTCAGGTCGCTAGATGAGTGATTCCTTGAAGGGTGTGGTCGGCGCGGCTGCGGAGACGTGGGGCGGAGGGTGTTCAAGATCGATGTGTGACCAAAGAACTGAACACCCTCCTGACAGCACTGTATGTGGTGGTCGACGATCACGTGG
>WHTA01000021.1 GCA_009379825.1 Streptosporangiales bacterium | reverse complement strand
CTAGTGGGCATCTCCGGAAGTTCGTCGGGGGCTCAGGTCCAGGCGGTCGGGTCGGCGAGGTAGAGACCGCAGGCTGTGTCGAGGGCCTCCTCGGCGGTACCGCCCATGGAGCCGGTGGGTAGGTATGAGTCTTCGTAGTCGTCGTGGCTGGCTCGGTAGATCGCGAAGCCCCACTGGTTGGCGTAGCCGGCGTAGCGCAATCGGCACAGCTTGAGCACGTCGCCGTCGGCCAGGGCGCCGTCGACGTAGGCGAACCCGGCTCGGTAGCGCACCCGGACTTCGGTGAGTTCGGGCCAGCGTGTGCGGGCACGAGCCGAGAGCCGCTGATGGAGAGAGGTCCGCGTCGACTCCGGGATCTTGGCCATGGCCTTCATGGTGGCCTATGCATCGACAAACACCCACCGCCCCGGCGTGTCATTGCTCGACGCGGCGTGCTGGTCGGCGACAACAGAGGGGTGGTGATCTCTTCCCCCTTCGTGATCATCCTGTCCGCCGCCGATCAAGCCATCCTGTCTGCTCGTCTCCGGTCCGGGCGAGCCGAGCATCGGATGGTGATCCGCGCCAAGATCGTGTTGGCTGCCGCTGACGGTCACACGAACGCCGCGATCGCCGCCGAGCTGGGGATGCATATCGACACCATCCGCAAGTGGCGCCGACGGTTCCACCAACACGGACTCGATGGGCTCACCGACCGTCCCCGGTCGGGACGTCCGCCCGTTTTCACCCCTGTCCAGGTCGCCGAGGTCAAGGCGCTGGCCTGCACCGCGCCGGCAGACGCTGGTGTCCCGCTGGCCCGCTGGTCGGTCGCCGAACTGGCCAAGGAGTCGGTCGCCGAGGGCGTGGTGGAGAAGATCAGTGCGAGCACCATCGGCCGCTGGCTGGCCGCTGACGCGATCAAACCCTGGCAACACCGGTCCTGGATCTTTCCCCGCGATCCCGCCTTCGCAGCCAAGGCCGGCCGCGTGCTCGATCTCTACGACCGCTGCTGGGCGGGCCACGAACTCACCGACGACGAGTACGTCATCAGCGCTGATGAGAAGTCCCAGCTGCAAGCCTTGCGTCGCCGTCACGCTGGCGTGCCGGCCGGACCCGGACGCACCCGCCGGGTCGAGTTCGAATATCGTCGGGGCGGCACACTTGCCTACTTCGCCGCCTATGACGTGCACCAGGCCGACGTGATCGGCACCATCGCTCCCAAGACCGGGATCGAGCCCTTTGCCGACCTGGTTACCAAGGTGATGAGCGCCGAACCGTACGCGTCGGCCAAGCGGGTGTTCTGGGTCGTCGACAACGGCTCCTCCCACAACGGACAGGCATCGATCGACCGGATGAACACCGCCTGGCCGACCGCGACCCTGGTACACCTGCCCGTGCACGCGTCCTGGCTCAATCAAGTTGAGATCTACTTCTCCATCCTCCAGCGCAAAGCGATCAGCCCCGCCGACTTCGCAGACCTCGACGACCTCGCCACGCGCATCCTCGCGTTCCAGGACCGCTACAACACCACCGCGCAATCGTTCAACTGGACCTACACCCGCGACGACCTCAACCAATTCCTGGCCCACCTGCGGCTACACGACCCAGTCACATCCCCACCAGTGAGCCGACCGGCCGCATGACCCCGACGAACTAACGGAGATGCCCACTAGTTGCATCAGCCAGGGTCAGGTGCGGTCGGCCCACTGCGTGGCGCCGAGGCCGTGCAGGTTGCCGTAGGCGGCGCGTTGCGGGGATTGCCAACCGTCCAGCAACGCCGGGTCGAGGCGGTACACCTCGACGCCGATTGGGTGGCAGGTGTCGACCGGATCGCGGGCGTCCGGGCCCCACAGCGGCACCGACAGGTCGCCGCCGGGACAGGTGGACAGCGCGCACAGCAGGTCGAGCTCGGCGAAGAACTCGAGGAAGTCGCCGGGCTTGGCCGGGCAGGCCTTCATAAAGTATCGGTCCTCGTCGTTTAGCCCGGTGCACTGGAAGACGTTGAGCACGTCGTGCACGTCGAACTCGGTGAGCCCGTACGGCAGTACAGCACGCACGAGGTTGGAGTGGCAGTGGTAGTCGAAGTCCTCGCCGGTCAGCATCCGGTTCACGTATGGGTCGCAGCGGGTGCCGAGCAGGTCGTGCACCCGGCCCCCATCGTCGTCGACGCTGTAGTCGGCGAGCGTGTCGCGGGTGACGGTGAGCAGCGGCCGCAGAAATGGCAGGTTGGACCAGAGGCGGTCGTAGGTACTGATGTGTGCGCGCTGGAGCTGGCGGCTGCGTGACGCCCACATCCGCTCGCGCGGGTCATTCGCGTTCCACACGTTGAAGTCGCCGACCTGTGGGCCGTCCACCGTGACGAGCCGGCACAGGTGACCTGCGGGCACCTGCCAGGCGTGGCCGGAACGGATCGGGATCTCGAAGGAGTCGACGAGCTCACGTTCGGAGTCGGCCAACGTCCGGTAGAACCCGCGATCGACGTCCAGCGCACCACCGGCAGTGGCCTGGTACGCGGCGGCTGGTGAACCCATTCCCTACCTCCTGTTTCGATGGGCGCGCACGACGTCGAGCACGCCCTTCTCCGAGTCGTCCAAGTACTGTGCGGTGAGGGCGCGTGCGGAGTCCCTGCTGCCGCGGCGGACCAGGTTGCAGATCTCCCGGTCACGTGGTATCCACGGCGTCTGCCACGCGGCCTCATCGCGTATCGTCGCGAAGGCCAGCCGCAGCTGGGTCAGCACACCGCGGAAGAACCGGTCGATGCTGGCGCTGCCGAGCAGTGCGACCAACGCCTGATGGAACCGCAGGCTGGCGGTACCCACCTCGTTCCACGCCTTCCCGGTCACTGCCCGCTCGGCCGTGCGGACGGCGGTGTCGAGGTCGGCGAGGCGGTCGGTGGGCGCGAACGCGCTCTGCTCGACCGCGCCGAGCTCCAGTGTCCGCCGGATCCGGTAGATCTCGTGGACGTCGTCGACGGACAGGGTCTTGACGACTGCGCCTTTGTGCATCTGGTGCACGACGAGGCCCTCGTACTCGAGTAGTCGCAACGCCGCGCGGAGGGTGTGCCTGGCGACGCCGAACTCGGTCGACAGCGCCACGTCGCGCAGCGAGGTGCCGGACAGCAGATGACCTTCGGTGATGCGCTCGCGGAGGACTCCGGCTACCCGCTCACCCGCGGACACCGTTGCGGCCTTTGCTTCCTCCCCCATGCGAAATGAGCGTAGTAAAGATTGTGCCACAATCTGAGCTTAGCAGGGATGTGCCACAGTCCGCAGACTCGCTTTGCAGGGACCCATCACAGCACGACGTGCCGTCACATCAAGAGGTGTTGCGCGGGCATCGCTGGTCAATATTGTTCCACATTCTCAAGATGAAAAAGAGTCCGGCGCCGTGGCAAGACACGAGGCGCGGCGACATGGCTGAATCCAGGTCGACTTGCTCGCGGCGAACGGAACGCTCCTGGTAACCAGGGGTGCTACGCTGCGTGTCGAGCGTGTGGAAGGGGTTTGGCAAGGCGATGTCGGCGGATTCGGGGTCGCTGACCGATCAGGCGCACCGCCAGCTCCGTGACGACATCATCTGCGGACGCATCCGGCCGAATCAGCGTCTCGTCGCCGCCGATCTCGCGGAACGGATGCAGATCTCCCGCACACCGGTGCGCGAGGCCCTGAAGTTGTTGGCGGCTGACGGTCTGGTGGCCGGCGCCAAGCGCGGCTACACGGTACGCGAGCACACCGACGCGGAGATCCGCGAGATCTACGAGGTCAGGGCGGGTCTGGAGAGCATGGCCGCCCGGCTGGTGGCGCAGCGGGCCAGCGACGAACAGATCGAGGCGATTGCCGCGTTGGGCGCGCACGACGAACGGCTCGCCGAGGTCGACCGGTCGGAGCTCGTCGAGCTCAACACCGCCTTCCACGACGCGATCGTGCAAGCGGCCGGCAACACCAGGCTCTGTGAACTCAACGGCAGGAACAGCGAGCACTTCTTCAGCTACCGGATCGCCGCGCTCTACACCGACGCGGAGGCGCTCGCATCGGTCCGCACCCACGGCCAGATCGTGCACGCACTCCTCGCGCGGGATCCGGACGCCGCCGCGAACGCCGCGCGCGAACACGTGCTGCAGGCACTCGACGTGGTGCTCGCCAAGCTGCAGTGACCGCCGGCTGAGTCGTAGGCGCCAGTCCTGCGACACCGGGATCGAACCGTTCCGCGGACTTGTCAGCACCCATTTATGAACGCAGGATTGTATCCATGACTGGGTGCTCGCGCTTCTCGACCGTGGGGGAGCCTGCCACTCCCGTGCGGATGCTGACCGTCGACGGGGCTCTGTGTACCGACACGCCGTCGATGACCGACGATGCGGTAGTCGACGCGCTCAGGTACATGACGCTCGCCCGCACGTTCGACGACCGGGCCACCAGCCTGCAACGGCAGGGGCGGTTCGGCACGTTCTCCTCGGTCCGCGGTCAGGAGGCGTCGGTGGTCGGTGCGGCGAGCACGCTCGACCCGTCCAAGGACTGGATCGTGCCGCAGTACCGGGAGCTGCCCGCGCTGTTGCGGCATGGCCTGCCGCTGGAGAACTTCGCCCGCTACTTCATGGGCAACCCCGCGGGCACGGCGATCCCCGACGGCGTCCGTACGCTGCCGATCCAGATCTCGCTTGCCGCACAGCTGCCCCAGGCCGTCGGGCTGGCGTGGGGGTTGCGCAGGCAAGGCGGCGACGGCGTCGTGCTCACCTACTTCGGCGACGGTGCGTCGTCCGAGGGCGACTTCCACGAGAGCCTCAACCTCGCCGGCGTCACCGGAGCGCCCACGGTGTTCTTCCTGCAGAACAACGGGTGGGCGATCTCCACTCCGCGTGCCGCTCAGACCGCCGCGCCGACGCTCGCTGGGCGCGCATCTGGGTACGGCGTCGAGGGCGTGGTGGTCGACGGCAACGACCTGCTCGCCGTCCACCAGGTGACCGCGGAGGCAGTGGACCGGGCGCGCGCCGGTGCGGGACCGACGCTGATCGAGTCGCTGACCTGGCGCGCTGGAGCGCACAACACCGCCGACGACCCGACCCGGTACGTCGACCCTGGCGTGGCCGAGGAGTGGTCGGAACGCGACCCGGTGACCAGGGTGCAGCGTTACCTGCGGGCGCGGGGCGTCCTCGATGACACCGGGTTCGACCGGCTGGCCGCGCAGTGCGCCGCCGAGGTCGAGCGCGCCCTGGCCGTCGCGTCGGAGACGCCCACGGCGTGCGCGGAATCGCTGTTCGACCACGTCTACGCGTCACCGCCGCCGCGTGTCGTCCAGCAACGGGCGGCCTGGACCGCGCGGCAGGAGGGTGCGATATGACGACGAGGACGATCGTCGAGGGCATCAGGGACTGCCTGTACCAGGAGATGGAGCACGACGAGCGGGTCATGGTGCTCGGCGAGGACGTCGGCAAGCTCGGCGGCGTCTTCCGAGCCACCGAGGGTCTACAGGACAGGTTCGGAACCGAACGGGTCGTCGACATGCCGCTCGCCGAGGGCGCGATCGTCGGCGCCGGCATCGGTCTCGCGGTCAGCGGCCTGCGGCCCGTGGTCGAGATCCAGTTCCTCGGCTTCGGGCACCAGGCGTTCCACCAGATCGGGCAGCAGGCCGCGCGGCTGCGCTACCGGTCCCAGGGGACCCACGGCGTGCCGCTGGTGATCCGCGCGCCGTTCGGCGGCGGCGTGAGGACGCCGGAGCTGCACTCCGACGCGTTCGAGGCGCTCTACGCACACACCCCAGGGCTCACCGTGGTCGCGCCCGCCACCGCGTACGACGCGAAGGGGATGCTCGCGGAGGCGATCGCGTGCGACGACCCGGTGCTGTTCCTCGAGCCGCTGAAGGGCTACCGGCTGGTCCGCGACGAGGCGCCGGACGAGCGCTACCGGGTCGGGTTCGGCCGGGCGCGGATTGCCCGGGAGGGCAGTGCGGTCACGCTGGTCGCGTGGTCGGCGGCTACGCAGGTTGCTCTGCGCGCCGCCGACGAGCTGGCCGCCAAGGGCATCGACGCGGAGGTCGTCGAGCTGCGCTCGCTCGTGCCGCTGGACACCGCGACCGTCAGGGACTCGGTCGCCAAGACCGGCCGGGTCGCCGTGGTGCAGGAGGCACCGCTTACCGGCGGGTTCGCCGCCGAGCTCGCCGCGACCATCCAGCAGGAGTGCTTCTACGAGCTCGAGGCGCCGGTGCTGCGGATCACCGCGCCGGACACGCCGTACCCGCTCGCCGGCGTCGAGGATCTGTACGTGCCCGACGCCGACCGGGTAGTGGCCGAGGTCGCCGCGCTGATGGCGGTGCCCGCATGAGCGAGCTCACCGACTTCCTGCTCCCCGACGTCGGCGAGGGGATCGCTGAGGCCGAGCTCGTCGAATGGCTGGTGGGTGTGGGTGACCCGGTGGCCGCCGACCAGTCGATCGTGGTGGTGGAGACCGACAAGTCGCAGGTGGAACTGCCCGCACCGGTCGCCGGCACGGTCGCCGAGATCGGGCCCGCCGTCGGCGACGTCGTCGCGGTGGGGACGCTACTGACCAGGATCGCCACCGGCGGCGACCGCGACGGAAGCGGAACCTCTGAGCAGCCGCCCCGTCGGCGGCCGCTGGCTAGCCCGAGTGTGCGCAAGCGCGCGCTGCGGCTCGCGATCGATCTGGCCGACGTCCCGGGCACCGGGCCGCGCGGCCGGGTGCTTGCCACGGACGTGGACGCGTACGAGACTCGGGTCGGCGCTCCCGAGCCCAACCCCGCACCGGAACCCGCGCGAAAGGCCGCGCTCGAGTCGGAATCCGAGCCGGTGCCGCAGCCGGCCACCGAGCCGACCCCGCCGACCGAGCGCGGCGACACCGTCGTCCAGCTGCGCGGCGTGCGCCGCCGGGTCGCCCGGTCGATGACCGAGGCGCTGCAGATCCCGCACATCCACGAGTTCCGCGAAGTCGACGCGACGCAGCTGCTGGCGGCCAGGGAGACGTTGCAGGCAGGGTTCGCGCGCGACGGGCTGCGGCTGACCGTGCTGCCGTTGCTCGTGCGTGCCTGCGTGTGGGCGCTGGGCAGGCACCCGTCGTTCAACGCCCGGTTCGACGCGGAGCGCGAGCGGCTCACCCAGTACGGGTCGGTGGCGCTCGGTGTCGCGACCGCCACCGACGACGGCCTGCTCGTGCCCGTGCTGCGCGACGCCGAGCAGCGATCGCTGCGCGACACCGCCCGCGAGCTCGCCCGACTCACCGCGGTGGCCAGGACCCGCACCGCGAGCCAGTCGGACCTGTCCGGTGGCACCTGCACGGTCACCAACTTCGGATCGCTGGGCACCTGGCTCGGCACCCCGGTGATCCGGCCACCCGAGGTCGCGATCGTGGGCTTCGGCCGAGTCACAGAGAAGGTCGTCCCGGTCGACGGCGTGCCCGCGGTGCGGCCGGTGCTGCCGATCGTCGCGGCCACCGATCACCGGGTCAACGACGGTGCCCACCTCGCCGCGCTGCTCTCCGACATCGCGGCTGTGATCGAGCAGCCGCTGTTGCTGTTGGACCAGGGCTAGCGACCGGGCAACCGAGGTCGGGGAGGGGCACATGGTCGTCGGAGAGATGCCCGAGGGCGTCGACCTGTTGGTCGTCGGCGGCGGACCCGGCGGGTACGTGGCCGCGCTGGAGGCCGCGCGGCGCGGCCGTTCCGTGCTGCTGGTCGACGCGGCGGGGAAGCAGGGCCTCGGGGGCGTCTGCCTGTCCGTCGGTTGCATCCCGTCCAAGGCGCTGATCGAGCTCGCGGGCGCCGCGGACGGCATCGGCAGCTGGGCCGGGAGAGGACTGTGCGGCCCAAGGCCGGACGTCGACCTGGCCGCCTTCCAGGAGTGGAAGCAACGGCTCGTCGACGGCCTGCGGACCGGCGTCGAGGGCCTGCTGACCGGCGCCGGCGTCGAGGTTCGACCGGGATGGTTCAGGTTCACCAGGCACGACCAAGGTGCGGTGGAGACCGGCGAGGAGCCGCCCACGCACGTCAGGTTCAAGTCCTGCGTACTCGCCACCGGCTCGCGCCCAGTGGTACTGCCGCACCTGCCGCCGGACGGGACGCGCATCCTCGACTCCACCGACGTGCTCGGCCTCGCCGAGGTACCTGGCCGGGTCGCCGTCGTCGGCGGAGGGTACATCGGCGTGGAGCTGGGTACGGCATTGGCGAAGCTGGGGGCGCAGGTGACCCTGGTCGAAGCTGCGGACAGCCTGCTGCCGGCGCTGGGCGACCGGGTCGCGGTACCGGTCGCGCGCCGGCTCGATGAGCTCGGCGTCGACGTCCGCACCAGCACGGTGGCAGTGGCGGACGACGGTGTTCGGCTGACCGTGCGCGGGCCGTCGGGCGAGGAGGACCCGTTGGCGGTCGACCGCGTCGTCGTGGCCGTCGGCAGGGCACCGAACACCGACGACATGGGTCTCGACGCGCTCGGCGTGAGCCCCGGTGCGGACGGCCTGCTCGCCGTGGGGTCGGACCGGATGCTGACGGGCGCGGTGGCCGCGATCGGTGACATCACGCCGGGTCCCGCGCTCGCGCACAAGGCGACCGCGGAGGCGCACGTGGCCGTCGACGTCCTGTGCGGGGTTGCGAACGGTTTCGACGCCGCCGTCATCCCTGTCGTGGTGTTCGGTGACCCCGAGGTGGCCACCGTCGGCCTGACCCAGGCGGAGGTGCGTGCGCAGGGCTACGCGGCCGACGTCGCATCGTTCCCGCTCGCGACTCTCGCGCGGGCGCGCATGCTCGCGGGCGACGCCGGCTTTACCCAGCTGGTCCACGAACGCGACGGCGGCCGGCTGCTCGGTGCGCAGGTGGTGGGCCCGCACGCCACCGAGCTGATCGCCGAGCTCGCGCTCGCCGTGGAGATGGGGGCGAATCTGGAGGATCTCGCCGAGACGATCCATCCGCACCCGGTGATGAGCGAGGCGGTCACCGAGGCTGCCCGCGTTGGGTTGGGTGCGCCGGTGCACGTGGCCGCCGGCCGTGCCCGGGCCACCGATTCGCTCGGAGGAGGAGGTGGCGGATGAAGACGGTTGTCGTCGGTGCGGGCCTGGCCGGTCTGGTAGCCGCGGACGCGCTCGCTCGCGCCGGCCAGCAGGTCACCGTGCTCGAGGCACGCGACCGCGTCGGTGGCCGGCTGTGGACGTATCGCGGGGCCGAGCTCGGTGGCCAGTACGCCGAGCTGGGCGCGGAGACGCTGTACGCGGGTCAGCAGCACGTGCTCGGCTTGGCCGAGCGGCTCGGCCTCGAGGCGGTGCCGTGTGGTTACTTCGACACCGCGGCGCCCGGCATGTTGTTCGGCGGCCGGTGGCTGTCGCGTGCGGAGCGAGAGGCGGTGACCGGCTGGCTGAGGGAGCACTACCGCACGGCCGCGCCGGCGCCGTTCGAGAACCTCGAGGCGTGGGCCCGTAGACAGGGCGCACCTGCCGACGTGCTCGCATTCGTCACCGCGTTCGCCCAGTACACGCCGGTGACCTCGCTGCGGCATGCGGACGCGCAGGAGTTCGAGCGGCAGCTGACCCACGCCGGCGAGTCGTATCGGCTCCGCGGTGGCAACGACCTGTTGGCCACCGAGCTGGCCGCCGGACTCGAGGTGCGGCTCGGCGAGCAGTCGCGGGTGATCCGCTGCCACACCAGCGGGGTGGTGGTGGAAGGCGATGCCGGCTCGGTGTCGGCGGACTGCGTCGTCGTCGCCGTGCCCGGCCCGTTGACCGTCGGGCTCGGCTTCGACCCACCGCTCGCCCCGGACAAGGTGCGGGCGCTCGCCGAGCTCCGGTACGGCACGGCGGCCAAGGTGGTCGTGCAGTACGCGCAGCGGTCGGCGGTCGCCGAGGCGGTCGGTTCCGGCTGTTTCACCGACTCGGTCGCGCCGTGGCTGGTCGAGCAGTCCAGACACCAGGAGGGTGACCAGGTGCTGCTGTCCAGCATGCCGGCAGGCGATGCCGAGCCCGCTGTGCTCGGCGAAGACTTCTACGCGGCACTCGACCTGGATGTCGGTCTGCTTGCCGGCCGCCCGGTCGACCGGCTGCACGCGGTGGCGCACAGCTGGACGCGTGACGATCTCGCCCGTGCGGTGGTGCGGGCGCCTCTCGGGGACCAGCGCGAGCGGGTGCTCCCTGACGTACGCGGCCCGCACGCTGGGTCGGTGTTTTTCGCCGGGGAGCACACCGACGACCGGATCGGCCCGGGCGGGCTGGAGGGAGCGGTCCGGTCAGGGATACGTGCGGCAGAGGAGGTTCTCGCTGCCAGCTGAGGCGGCAGCATGGGCGAATCTACGGCGGTCCGATCGTCGAGACAGCGGTCGTACGACGCGAGAACTCAGCGTATGCTGTCTTGTATACGCCGCGTGAGGGGGAAGCTCGTGGAGTCGCACGCCCAGCCCAGCCGGGCCACTGGGGAGGGCTCGCTGCGCGAAGTTGTGTACCAGCGCCTGCGTGACGCCATCCTGCATGGCCACTACCGGCCGAACCAACGGTTGGTGGAGCTGGATCTCGCCGACGAACTGCAGGCGAGCCGCACCCCGGTGCGCGAGGCGCTGCAGCGGCTCGGCAGCGAGGGGCTCATCGTGCGGGTCAGGCGCGGATGGGCGGTGCGCGAGTTCAGCAAGGCCGAGATCCGGGAGGTCTATGAGGTGCGGCTGGCGCTGGAGGGTTACGCGGCGCGCCTCGCGGCTGAGCGGGCCAGTGACCGCGAGCTCGACGAGATCGGCACCTTGATCGACGAGCAGCTGCGTGCCCAGGCGGCTGACGTGATCCCGCGGGACCTGTTGGTCCAGGTCAACGACCGGTTCCACGAGAGCATAGTGGAGGCGTCAGGCAACGCAAGGCTGGTGGAGAGCATCCGCCGGAGCCGCACGTACTACTTCAACTACCGACTCGCCTCGTTGTACACCGACGAGCAGGCCGTCTCGTCGCTCGACGAGCACGTAGCGATCGCCGCGGCCGTGCGCCAGCGTGCCGGCGACAAGGCCGAGTTGCTGACGCGCGAGCACATCGTGAGCGCGTTGGGGCTCATCGTCTACCGGTTGCTCTGACCCCACCAAATCCGCCCGTTGCCAGCCATGGGCAGCAGGTGTACATTGTTGTATCCAATTAGACATGCATTGTGACGGCCGTGGCTCGCCGGCTGCGAGGACCACGCCCGCGCCGGTCGGACGCGCGCGTGGTGACGTCTGGACCGATATGACCGGGTGGCGTGGCGCGGGCGACGAACCACGGCGGTCGATAGGAGGCCGACGCCGATGAACGCTGCCCCCTCGTTCGACCTGACCGGCAAGATCGCCGTGGTGACCGGATCGAGTCGCGGCCTCGGTAAGGCGATGGCTGCCGCGCTCGCCGCCCAGGGCGCATCGGTCGTGATCTGCGGGCGTGACAAGGCGACCGCCGAGGCCACCGCCGAGGAGATCGCGACGGAGGGCAGCACCGCGTCCGCGACCACCTTCGACAACACCGACCGCAGCAGCTGCGCCGCGCTCATCGACACCGTCGTCGACAGGTACGGGCGGCTGGACATCCTCGTGAACAACGCGGGCACCGACATCATCAAGCCCGCCGAGACGTACGAGGAGAGCGAGTGGGACGAGGTCATCGCCACCAACCTCAGCGGCTACTTCCACTGCGCCCAGTTCGCCGCACGGCGAATGATCGACCAGGGCGAGGGCGGCTCAATCGTGATGATCTCGTCGATCGCCGGCAAGGTGGGTATTCGCGGACTCACCCCGTACTCCGCGAGCAAGGGCGGTATCAACCAGCTCGTGCGCACCATGGCCGCCGAATGGGCGCCACACGGCATCAGGGTGAACGCGATCGGACCCGGGTACTTCGAGAACATCATGCAGAACGCGACCGATGAGCACGACCGGCCGGAGAAGCAACGGCAGGTCATCGACTTTACGCCGATGGCGCGCCGCGGCTGGCCGGACGAACTCGGTGGGCCGGTCGTCTTCCTCGCCAGCGACTCGGCGTCCTACGTGACGGGCCAGGTGCTCTACGTCGACGGCGGATACACGGCCAACTGACCGTGCAGGGGTGACGATGAACAGTTCCGCGAGCTCGGCAGCCTCTGTGATGACCGCGCCCGTGTTCGACTACCTACGCGAGCACGCCTTCAAGAAGGTGGTTCTCGTGAACGACACCGCGACCGGCCTGCGCGGGGTGATCGCCATCCACTCCACCGCGCTCGGACCGGCGACCGGGGGGTTGCGGATGTGGACGTACGCCGACGAGTCCGACGCGATATTCGACGCGTTGCGTCTCGCCAGAGGGATGACCTACAAGTACGCGGCGGCCGGCATAGACCTCGGTGGCGGCAAGGCGGTGATCATCGGCGATCCGAAGAAGGACAAGTCGGAGGCGTTGATGCGCGCTATGGGCCGGATGATCGACCAGCTCGGCGGCGAGTACATCACCGGTGAGGACGTGGGCACCACGCTGACCGACATGGAAACGATCTACACCGAGACCGAACACGTCGTGACGCTCCCCGAGCACTGCGGTGGTGCCGGCGACATCTCACCGTCGACCGCGCTCGGCTCGGTGCAGGCGATGCGCGCGTGTGCCGAGCGGGTGTGGGGGAACCTGGACCTCGCCGGGCGCACCGTCGCGCTGCAGGGCCTCGGCATGGTGGGCAGCAAGGCGCTCGCCCTGCTCGTGGAGGCCGGCGCGCGGGTGACGGTGACCGACATCGACCCGGACCGGGTCGCCTGGGCGGTCCAGGAGCACGGGGTGGAGGCGGTCGAGCCTGACGCCATCTTCGAGGTAGACGCCGAGATCTTCGCACCGTACGCGTTGGGCGCGGTGATCGACGACGACACCGTCGGCGTGCTCAAAGCGAAGGTCGTGGCTGGTGCCGCCAACAACGTCCTGGCCGACGACAGGCATGGCGAGGACCTCATCGCACGGGGCATCGTGTACGCGGTCGACTATGTCGCCAACTCCGGCGGGACCATCTTCGACACCGACCGCTACCGCAAAGGTGGTTTCAACCCGGAGCGCGCCCGCGCCAACGTACTGCGGATCTTCGACCGTACGAAGGAAGTGTTCGCTATCGCAGATCGGGAGGGCATTCCATACCACCGTGCCGCCGACAGGCTGGCGGAACAGCGGATCGAGGCGTTGAGTGCAGTGCGTCTGCTCGATCGTCCCGACACCGTGCACCTCACGCCAGCTTCGACGCGGCGTTCATGACCCCGTAGGGGTCGGTTGGAAAGGCACAGGTCGACAAAGATGTCAGAAGAGGCCTCCTATACGACAACCCTCGTTATCTACTTCGCCGCGATGCTGTTCATCGGCGGCTGGTGTTATCGGAAGAACCGGAACCTCTCCGACTACGTGCTCGGCGGACGCAGTCTCAACTACTACGTGACCGCGCTGAGCGCCATGGCAAGTGACCTGAGCGCGTGGCTGCTGCTCGGTCTCCCCGGCGCGGCCTATGCCGCCGGGCTCGGCTCGTCGTGGATCATCATCGGACTGTTCGTCGGGCTGTACGCCAACTGGCGCCTGATCGCGGGGCGGCTGCGGGACTACTCGCAGCGCGCCACCGACTTCAGCAGCGGCGAGCAGGGTGACGCGCTCACGTTGTCGGCGTACTTCGAGAACAGGTTCGAGGACCGCACTCACCTGCTCCGCCTGGTCTCCGCCGTCGTCATCATCGTGTTCTTCACCGTCTACGTGGCCTCCGGTATGGTCGCCGGCGGTGTCTTCTTCGAGAACGTCTTCGACGCGGACCCCACTCTCGGCGTTGTCGTCACCGGCGGTGTCGTGGTTGCCTACACGTTCGTCGGCGGCTTCCTCGCGGTGAGCTACACCGACTCCGTGCAGGCCCTGATCATGTGGGTAGCCGTGCTCGGTGTGCCGATCGTTGCGTTGGCGCTGATCGGTGGGTTCGGTCCGCTCGCGGACGCGGTCTCGGCGCGCAGCCCCGAGCTGCTGTCGGTCATGGGTGACGTGTCGTTCGCGGACGGGCAGTGGACGGCGGCGGGCACGGTCAGCGTGGTCGCCATCATCTCCGGCCTCGCCTGGGGCTTTGGCTATCTCGGGCAGCCGCACATCCTCGCGCGGTTCATGGGCATCAAGTCCGCGGCGGAGATCCCCAAGGCCCGGCGCATCGGCGTGACGTACGGCGTCACCGGCATGAGTGCCGCCCTCGCACTCGGGCTGTTCGGGATCGCCTACTTCGACGAGCCACTCGCAAACCCGGAGAGCGTCTTCATCAGGCTGGTCAGGGACATCATCCCCATTGGGATCGCCGGCGTGTTCCTCGTCGGGGTGCTCGCTGCCATCATGAGCACCGCGTCGTCGCAGCTGCTCGTGGCGGCTTCCTCGCTGAGCGAGGACGTCTATCGGCGGTTCTTCCGGCGGGAGGCCACCGGCCGCCACCTGCTGTGGGTCAGTCGCTTTATCGTGTTGGGCGTCGCCGTGGTGGCGTTCCTGCTCGCGCTGCGCGGCGGCAGTGTCCTCGACATCGTGGCGTACGCCTGGGCCGGGTTCGGCGCGTCCTTCGGGATGGTGCTGCTGACATCCCTGTTCTGGCGCAAGATGAACCGGGTCGGAGCGCTGGCCGGGATGATCGGTGGCGGCGCCACGGTGCTCATCTACCCGCAGTTCGACACCATCGGGCTGTACGAGATGGTGCCGGGCGTCGCGGTGAGCCTGCTCTGTATCTTCGTGTTCAACAGGCTCGGCGTCGCGGCGACGGCGCAGATGCAGGAGGACTTCGACGACATTGCGTCGCGGCAGGGTAAGCGCGAACCGGTCGGCAGTTCCTGACGGCCCGACTGCCGTATCGGTGTTCGCGCTCTTCCGTGTACTGAAGGCTCTGGGAGCGATGACAGCGCTACACCGGATCGTGGCCGGTCTCGTGGGCGCTCGGATGCTTCATACGGCGACCCGGTCCGCTGTCCGTTCTCGCCCGGAGAAAGGGCGTGAAGCAGATGTTTCTGCTTCACGCCCTTTTGTCCATTCACCGGTGAGCTAACACTCGGACGCCGTTGTAGTGCGCGCGGGCGAGCACGAGTTCGGCGCGCAGGGTGGCCGGGTCGCGGATCGCGAGCAGGGTAGTCGAGTTTGAGGTGGCCGTTGAGGCTTTCGATCCACGCTTGGTCGGTGGGGTGCCGGGCCTGCCGAAGTGCTGCGCGATCGCGCACAGCGCCATGAACTCCCGCGTTGAGCCCGACGTCATCTGCGGGCTGTTGTCGGAGACGGCGAGCAGGACCGGCCGGGACTCCTCATCGACGCCGATGTCGACGCGGCCGTCGTCGTGGCGGGCGTCGACGGCCTCCAGCAGCCCTTCGGCGTCCAGGGCGGCGGTGAAGGCGAGCTCGACCTGGGTGGAGGTCTCCTCGACCGAGACGACCTCGGTGATCCACTTGCGCGAGACCAGGTCCTCGATGATCAGCACCGCCATCCCCGCGGCGGGGAAGTGCGTGGTGTCGTAGATCCACATCGAGTTCGGCGTGTACTCCACCCAGTCCGGGAACGGTCTGCGCACCGACTTGTCCAGTCGTGGCCGAAAGTGTTTGTCGGCAAGGAAAGGCACCCGCCGCACCGACGACGGCGACACCCACATCCGGCCCAGGTAGGAGCCCCGGTGCGCGAGCTTGCGGTGCGAGCGGTCGGTCTCGCCCCACTCGTCGAACAGCGCCAGGATCTCCTCGATCTCGGCGGGCAGCAGCGAGTGCATCGGCGAGCCTCCCGGTGTCCGGTCGACCAGCCTGCCCCGGCACGACGGACCAGCCAGCGATGCGTTCGCCGCTCGGACAGCTCCAGCTGGCCACAGGCTCGGCGTAGCGTCCAGCCGGCCTCGAGCGCCTCGTCGACCAAGTCGAGCAAGCCCGCCTTGGTGGCCGCCTCGACCCGGGCGGGGACGCGGCCACTCAGCCCCAACCGTCTTTTCCCTCCACCAGCATCAGCTTGACCGCCATCTCCTTCAGCGCCTCGCCCAGCCGGGCGTTCTCGGCCATCGCCTGCTCCAGCTCGTAGTCACGCTGCCGAGCCGCGACACCGGGCTTGGACGCCGCCAGCGCGGCCAGCGCGCCCTCCTTGGCCACGGTGCGGATCCGCATGATCGTCGAACGGTCGACATGCTGCTGGATCGCCGCCTCCGCGATCGTCACCTCCTGCCGCACCAGCTGCAGTCAGATCTCGTACTTCTGCGACGCGGACTTGACCCAGCGGCGTCGCGGAGCCTTGTCGCAACCCAGTGACGTCGTCGACCCATGTGCGCATGAGATGGTCCACATCGGTCCAGGACGGCGGTTTCATTCCCGCCGAGAACGCAGCAATCTCGTGCCGTCGGAAGTCGCCGGGCCCCTCACCTGCCGTTGCATCTGTGTGCGGTGCAATGGTCCACACCGGCGTCATGCAGAGGTGGTGGACGTGGCGGATCTCCTGAAGTGAGACCAACTGACCGTCATGCCATTCGTCGGGCTCCAGTGCCTGGCCGTACACCCAAGTCGCGGCATCCCCATAACCACGTACTTCCATTTAGTCGCGAAGAGGTTTGGCCCCCACCGCTTTGCCCTCGTCGAGGAGCTTCTCGACCTCACGAAGCACGAGCGTGTTGCCCTCGATCGCAGTACTGTTATGGGCCTCCTGATGCCAAAGGTCCGCCCAGACGTCCGCAGCCTCGACTGGTCGCGGCAAGCCACCGTATCGTTCCCTGAGCTCACTCACCGCTTCATCGAGCCGCAGGTAGACAGTGGCTCGCGAGGGGCGTCCACGACCGGTCACGGCAGCTCCAATTTTGTTCGGGTTGAGTGAAACTAAATGTACCGAACAACCTGGCCGCCGCGTCCGAGCCCGACTATCACATCAGCCCTGCTCGACGCCGAGGCCAACCGGGCAGCTCACCCCAGTGCCGCTAATGCCGCAGTACCCGTTGGGGTTTTTTACCTCTGAAAGGTACTGCTGGTGGTAGTCCTCGGCGAAGTAGAACTCGCCGGCGGGGGCGATTTCTGTGGTGATCGCGTCGTGGCCGTTGCGCTGCAGTTCGTCGTTGTACGCGGTGCGGCTGGCTTCGGCTTGTTGCCGCTGCGCTGCGTCGTGTACGTAGATCGCCGAGCGGTACTGGGTGCCGACGTCGTTGCCCTGGCGCATGCCCTGGGTCGGGTCGTGGTTCTCCCAGAAGACCTTCAGCAGGGTCTCGTACGAGACCGCGGACGGGTCGAAGACCACGCGAGCCACCTCGGCGTGCCCGGTGAGGCCGCTGCAAACCTCCTCGTACGTGGGGTTCTGGGTGAACCCGCCGGCGTAGCCCACCGCGGTGGTCCACACGCCGTCGAGCTGCCAGAACAGCCGCTCCGCGCCCCAGAAACAGCCGAGCGCGAAGTCCGCGACCTGCAGGCCGTCCGGGTAGGGCGGGGTCAGCGGGTGCCCGAGCACCGTGTGTTCGGCCGCGACGGGCATCGCCTCCGCGCGCCCCGGCAGGGCGTCCTCGCGCTCCGGCAGGGTGATCGGCTTGCCGCCGAGCCAGCTCATGGTGCCTCCTCGTCCGGTGACCTTCTCCCCATCCTGACGTAATAACGCCCCGTCCGTGCACCCGCATTCCACCCGGCGCCCCCGCGGCGATCGTAGGGTGGGCGGGTGAGCTCCCACCCCTTCGACGCGATCACCCTGGATGACCTGCGGCTGCGGACGAGCATCAAGTGGCGTACCGCACCTCCAGACGCCCTGCCCTCGTTCGTCGCCGAGATGGACTACCCGGTTGCGGAGCCGATCCGCACCCGGCTGCAGCGGTCGCTGGAGATGTCCGACTTCGGCTACGCCCCGTACGACCCGCGGGTGCAGGTCGGCGAGGCGCTGGCCGCGTACGCGCAGGCCACCTGGGGCTGGTCGGTGGACCCGGAACACACCGTCGTGCTCGCCGACGTGATGCGAGGCATCGAGCTGTGCCTGACCACGTTCGCCGAGCCCGGCGACCAGGTCGTGGTGAACACGCCGATCTACCCGCCGTTCCTCGGCGCGATACGCGACTGCGGGCGCACGCTCGTCGAGTCGCCGCTGGTGTGGCGCGACGGCGGGCCGAGCCTCGACCTGGACGACCTGGCGGCCAAGTTCGCCGCCGGCGCCCGCGTCTACCTGCTGTGCCACCCGCACAACCCGTCCGGCCTCGTGCTCACTGCCGCCGAGCTCGCCAGGATCGTCGAGCTGGCCGAGCAGTACGGCGTGCTCGTCGTCAGCGACGAGGTGCACGCTCCGCTGACCTACCCGGAGACGGCCTGCACGCCGCTGCTGAAGGTCGCAGGCGCCGACCGCGTCGCCGTCGCCGTCACCAGCGCGAGCAAGGCCTGGAACATCCCCGGCCTGAAGACGGCGGTCGTCGTCGCCGACGACCCGGCGCGGCACCAGGCACTGCTCGACCTGCCGGTACGCACGCGGATGGGAGCGAGCATCCTCGGCGTGCACGCCAACATCGCGGCCTGGACGCAGGGCGCGGCCTGGCTCGCGGACGTGCTCGGCTACCTCGACGGCCAGCGCAGATACCTCGCCGAGCTGCTCGCCGCGGAGCTGCCGGACGCCGGGTACACGGTGCCAGCAGCCACCTATCTCGGCTGGCTCGACCTGCGCGCGTACGGGCTCGACGACCCTGCGGCCGCGATCCTCGAGCGCGGCCGCGTCGCGGTGTCGAACGGCGCCGAGTTCGGCGAGCCAGGAATCGGCTGGGTACGGCTGAACTTCGCCACCTCGCGCGCACTGCTTGCGGACCAGGTACACCGGATGGCGAAGGCACTGCGCACCGGCTGACGCCGGGTCAGCGGCCGCGAGCTATGGCCGACCTATAGCGGCTCTCCCTAGCCTCGTACCGAGCAGGCGAGGTCGTCCCTTAGGAGCGCTGCATGCCGAAACCGAGCTGGCTGCAACGGTTGCAAGAACGCCGACAAGAGAAGCAGTACGACAAGGCGTACCGGAATGCGCTGTCCAACGAGATCGTGATGCAGCACTATGCGGAGAACAGGTGGCAGTACCCACCGGGAGCCAGGCCCCAGCCGCTGGAGAGAGCATTCCTGGAGAAGCACGGGTTGCAGAGCCGGGCGAGGCCCAGCGACCGGGAGCGTGGCCGCGGCAGTGAGGACAGCGGCCGCAGCACGCGCTGACCGGTCACCACAGCCAGCTGCCGGTGTCCTCGAACGTCCAGTGCTCACCGGTCTCGTCGTGCGTCCACGACGAGCGGACGTGCCCGTTCATCAGCCTGGTGGCCATGGCGTGGAACTCGAACAGCGCCTGGAACAGGTCATCCGGGTAATCCGCACCGAACGGCGTGCGCCCGTTCACGGCTATCCGCACCCGTTTGTCGTCCTGCTCGACCACCTCGTACGGACGCCGGCTGGCCTTCAGCAGCTCGGTGTGCAACGTGGCGACATCGGCGAGCGACGACCCCTCGGCACCCGTACGCGCACGCAGGTCGGGCAGGTACTGCACGGCAAGCATGCGCATGGTGTCGCCGACGATGTCGTGCGTGATGTTCGTGCCGAGGTAGCGGTAGAGACTGTCCACGGTCGCCTGGCTGTACCTGGACGAGAACTTCGGCCGCGCCTTGAGCATGCGCACCTCTGGCCACAGCTCGGGGTCGAGCGTCGGCGCTACCGCCGGATCGAACTCTGGCGTCCTGGTGGCGACCTCGAAGCGCATCACCTGGTCCGGCCGCAACGACTCGTCGTGCTCGATGAAGTAACCCTCGTCGTACGGGTCGCCCTCCATCACGAACTTCGTGCCGACGTAACCGAGCCGGTCGCAGCCCATCAGCTCGCCGTTGCGCGGGTGCCAGGAGCTGAAGATGGTGCGGCGCAGGTTCCCCGGCATCGCCATCAGCGCGGTGCCCGCGTACGTCCACATCGGCGACAGGTACCTGATCCATACCTTCTTCTTGCTCTCCTCGACGTACTCCATCTCGAGGCCGCCGATGATGTTGGTGAAGTAGTGGTACTTCGCCGCGGCCACGGCCGGCGGGTCGCCGTCGATGCCGAGGCGGCGCAGCCCGTCGACGTACTTGTCGTCCTGGTGACTGGTGAGCACCGAGTACCAGAGCTTGTTCACGAAGTCGCTGCCGTGCCAGCGGTACGCCACCGCGGTCAGCCCGGAGAACGCTTTCGACCAGAACGCTGTCGCGAGCTCGGAGTAGCGCCTGACGACGTCCTCGTCGGTGCTGCCGAACGGGTCGGTGTACATCAGCAAGACCTCCACTGTGCTCAGAACTCGGTGCCTGCGGCGCGGTCACGTAACGGCGCGCGGGCGATCTTCCCCGACTGCGAGGTGGGCAACGTCTCCACGAACTCGACCACCCGCGGGTAGCCGAACTTCGAGTGATGGGTGCGTACGAAGTCCTTGATCGAGTCGGCCAGCCCCTGCCCCGGTTCGCCTTCGACGACGAGGAACGCCTTCACCAGCTGGCCGCGCGCGGCGTCCGGCACCCCGACGACGCCGGCCACGCGTACCTCTGGATGCCGTTCACAGACCTGTTCGATCTCGTACGGGCTGATCCGGTAGCCGGCCGACTTGATCAGGTCGTCGCGGCGGCCGAGGTGCCAGAAGTAGCCGTCCTCGTCGACGTACGCCGCGTCCTTCGTGCGGAACCACTCGCCGCCGAAGTCGCGTTCGGTGTCCTCCGGCCGGTTCCAGTAGCCGAGCGGGAACTGTGGGTTCGACCGCGCGCGCAGGCAGATCTCGCCCGGCTCGCCCTCCGGCACCGGCTCGCCGTTCTCGTCCAGCACGTGCACGTCCCACCCGGGCGTGGGACGCCCGATGGAACCGCGCTTCACCGGCATGGTGCGGAAGTTCGCGACCATCGGGTACGCCTCGGTCATCCCGTAGTTCTCCAGTACGGGGATCCCGAACTGGCTCTCGAACCACTCCGCCTCCGCCGCGCCCAGCGGCTCGTTCGCCGCACAGCAGACGCGGAACTGCTGCGGGTACCGCTTCGCGGCGTCGTCGACCTGTGTCATCAACCGCAGACCGGTCGGGTTGACGAAGAGGTTCGTCACCCCGGTCCTGGAGAGGAAGTCGAACAGCCGCTCCGGGTCGTACCGCCGCTTCGTGCTCTGTACGGCGTTGACGGCACCGAGCCGCCACGGGCCGAGGATCTTGTAGATGCCCCACGCCCAGTCGCCCATCCAGTAGCTGAGCTCACCGTCGCGCAGGTCCTGGCAGTACTCGAACTCGTTGTGCGCGAGCAGAGCACGGTGCGGCGACACCACGCCCTTCGGCCGTCCTGTGCTGCCCGATGTGTAGTAGATGAACGCAGGGTCGTCCGCGGACGTGTCGAAGGTCGGGCAGTCGGCGGAGTACGCGGACAGGTCGAGCCGCGCCAGGTCCACCGCGCCGCCGCACGCCGCCACAGGCGGCCGGTCTACGTTCTCCGCGTTGGTGAACACGACCTTCGGCGTGCAGTCAGCCAACCGGAACTGCAGCGAGTCGTCGCTCCACAGCGGCGACATGGTCACGGCCACCGCACCGACCTTCAACGCGGCGAGCACCGCTGCCGCCGTCTCTGGCGCGGGCCGCAACAGCACGGCGACCCGGTCGCCGGGCACCACGCCTTGCGACCGCAGGAAGTTGCCGAACCTGGCGGCCAGCTGTTGCATCTCGCCCCAGCTGACCCGGCCACCGCCGCCGGCGTCGTCCTCCCACATCATGGCGAGCTTGTCCGGCGGGTGCCGGTCGCAGACCGCGGTGGCCACGTTGTAGCGCGCCGGCACCTGCCACCGGTGCCGGTCGCGCATCGTCTCGTAGTCGGCGAGCACGCTCATGAGGCTGGCTTTCCTTGTGAGGCGGCATCGTGCAGGTCGATGGCTGCGTCGACGGTTCTGGACAGCTGGCCCTTGGCGACCCGGCGGCTCGGCGTCAGCGGCAGCTCACCCACCAGCTCGACGTACCGCGGTAGCTGGAAGTCGGCCAGCCGTTCGCGCGCCCACCGCACCAGCTCGTGCGGGTCGACGGCCCGGTCCCCCTCGGGCGCGACGAACAGCTTGATCTCCTGCTCGCCGACCTCGGCTGCCACGCCCACGGCCGCGCACTGCGCGACGTTCGGGTGCACGGCGAAGACGTTCTCCACCTCCCAGGCGGACACGTTCTCGCCGCGGCGGCGGATGCTGTCGCTGCTGCGGCCGGCGAAGTGCAGATGGTTGGTCTCGGCCACCCGTCCCAGGTCGCCGGTGCGCCACCACTCGCCGGCGGCGGCCTTGCTCGTGGCCGCCGGGTTGTTCAGGTACCCAGGTGTCACCAACCCCGGCAACGTGCCGCGGACGAGGATCTCACCGGCACCGCGCACCCCGTCGTCGCCGCCGTCGAGGCGTAGCTCGAACCAGGGCAACGGCAGTCCGGCGCCGAACTCCGGGCCGTCGCGGTTCACCGTCACGACACTGGACGTCTCGGTCATGCCGTAGCACTCCCGCAACGTGATACCGAACCGGCGCTCGCACTGCGCCCAGATCGACGGCGTGGCACCGGCTCCCCAGCCGACCCGTACGCGGTGCCGCTGTTCCGCAGGCGACGGCGGCTGGTTCAGCAGCATCTGCAGGATGCCGCCGAGATAGTGGATGTGGGTCGCGTCGAGGTGCGCTACGTCGGTCCAGAACCTGGACGCACTGAACCCCTTCGCCATGGCGATGCTGACGTCGGCGAACAGCGGCAACAGCAGCACCTGTGCCCCGCCGATGTGGTATACGGGCTCCCACAGGTACATCCGGTCACCTGGCACAGGCCCGGCGGCTTCCACGCAGCCGAGCGCGGAGGCCAGCAGCATCCGGTCGGTCACCTGCACGCCCTTGGCCGGCCCTGTGGTGCCTGAGGTGTACAGCACGGCGCAGGTACCGGACTCGACGTCCGGCGTCGCTTCCGGCCGGCTCGGTGTCACGACACCGATGCCGCCGTACGCCTCACCGAGACCACCGAGCGACTGCTGCTCGAACGGTGCGCGCTTCGCCGCAAGCGCACGGTGCACGGCGTCCTCGGACTCGCTGCCCACCCGCACGATGACGTGCGTCGCCGCGCAGTCGTCGATGACGTGCTCGAGCGGCGCCCCGCGCAGCCGCACGTTCAGCGGCACCCACAGCGCACCGAGCTCGAGCAGCGCGAACAGCACGCTGATGTGCGGCATGGAGTTCGGCAAGCCGAGCATCACCCGCGCGCCTCGGCCGACGCCGAGCTCGGCGAGGTGGGCGGCCACCCGGCTCACCTCTGCGTCGAGCTCCCCGACACACACGCTGCGCTCCGCGTCGATGCAGTACAACCGATCCGGGTCCGACTGCGCCCGGTCGGCCAGCAGTCCGCGGACGGTCGTACGCAGGATCTGCGTACGCACGCTCAGTTCGACCATGGTCAGCTACCGGCCCGGTCGGCGTCAGGACTGTGCAGCGGCACGCCGGTCCCGCCGCTCGGCGAAGAAGTCTCGCGCAGTGGCCTGCGGCTCACCGGTGCCCCAGGCCACCCGGTCGACCTCCCTGGCGGTCTCGAAACCGTCGGCAAGCCCAGGCCACAACACGTCCCTGATCCGTTGCTTGGTGAGCCGCAGCGCGGTGGCCGGCTGCGCGGCCAGCTGCTCCGCGACCGCGATCGCCTTCGACAGCACGTCTTCGGCCGGTACGACGTGGTGGATGAGCCCGAGCCGTTCGGCTTCGTCGGCATCCATCATCCGCCCGCTGAGCATGAGCTCTGTGGTACGGGAATGTCCCACCGACTGCCAGGTGAGGTACATCCCCGTGATGCTCGGGATCCCCGAGCTCACCTCCGGCTGACCGATGCGCACGCCCGGGTGGGCGACCCGCACGTCACAGATCAACGCCACCTGGTAGCCGGATCCGGCTGCTACGCCGTTGAGCGCGGCCACGACCGGCTTCGGCGTCGACAACACCGCGTCGTAGAGCTCCGCGAACCCGTCCAGCCACACGTCGACCTGGTCGGTGGTGAACCCCGCTGTCTCGTTCAGGTCCTGCCCGGCACAGAACGCGTCACCGGCACCGGTGAGGACGATCGCGTCGACATCCGCGTCCTCCGCCAAGCTGGTGAGCTGCGTCCGCACCTCGCGTTGCATCGACATGTCCCAGGCGTTCAACGCCTTCGGCCGATTCAACGTGAGCACACCGACCCGTCCGGTCAACTCCCGCAACACCTGTGACACGCAACGTCCTCCGTTCGATCGACACCGTGACTCGCAACCGGCACTCAGGCCGCGTCGGACGACTGGCCGACGACCCAACTCATTCGTCGCTCCGCCAGGTATTCCAACAACTTGTCGGTGGCGAACCCGGCAGCACCGATGCTGATCATCGCCGCGACGACATAGTCGAACTTGAACTGGCTGTAGCTGTACATCAACGTGTAGCCGAGCCCGCTCTTCGCACCGAGCATCTCCGCCACCACGACCGTGGTCCATGCGATCGCAGCCGCCACACGCATCCCCACCACGATGTTCGGCAACGCCGCCGGCAGCACCACACGGAAGGTGATCTGCGACGGCCGCGCCCCGAGCATCCGGGCTGCTTGCACCAGCCGGCCCTCCGCGTACCTCGCACCGGAGAGCGTGTTGACGTACACCGGGAAGAACGTGGCCAACGCCGTCAGGAAGATCGCCGGCCGGTAGCCGATGCCGAAGATGATCAGTGCCAGCGGCACCCACGCAGTGACGGAGATCGGCCGGATGGCGTTCACGGACGGATCCACCATCCGCCGCCCGATCCACGAGATGCCGCTGATCAACCCGAGCAGCACACCGAGGAAAGTGCCGATCACGAAACCCAACGCGACCCTCGTCGTGCTGGCACCGAGTGCGCTCAACCACTTGCCGGCAACCGCGTCACCCTGGTTGCCGCCGAAGATCCACGCCCACAGCGCGTCCAGGCACGCGGTCGCCGAAGGGAACAGCCCACCGGCAAGCAGGTGTCGTGACCCGACGTACTGCCAGACCGCGATGACGACCACGGGGATCACCACCGGCAACAACAACCGCAGCCAGATCGGGCGTCCCTTCGTGGGCCGCGGGTCCTCCGGCGCCGTCGCCTCGGCGTCGGCCGGCGACTCGGCTGGTGTCGTCATGGCCTGCTCCTTCGTCGATCTCACGACGACGACTTCCCGAGCTCGGTGGGCGACTTGCCCGTAGCCTTCTCCAGGAAGCTGTAGTCGAGGTGTTCGACGAGCTTCCCCTTGACGCTTGGGTCGAGCTGACCGGCATCGAGCAATGCGGTCTCGACCCGTTGGACCTGGTCCTGGTCGAGGCGGTAGTCCAGGGTCACGTGCTTGAACGCCTCGTCGAGCACCTTGGGCTCACCGGTCGCATGCTTCAGGTAGACCTCCTGCGCGAACGCCGGGTCCTTCTTCAGCTTGGCTTCCATCTCGGTGTACGTCTTGATGATCTCGACACCCCACTTCGGGTGCTTCTCCAGGAAGTCACCTCGCGCGAGGATGCCGCTCGACACCTCGAACGAGTTGTCGAACAGCGTGTCCTGGATCGCCGGTACCCGCTTCGCGACGCCGTCGATGGTCGCCTGGCTGGCCAGCGGTTCGTAGCTGATCGTCGCGTCGACCTCACCGCGCTGGAGAGCCAACATGATGTCGGTGCCGGACTGGAAGTTGACGAACTTCACGTCCTTGCCGAGCTTCATGCCGTTCTTGCGCAAGCCGTTCACCAGGTGGACGTACTCAGCAGAGCCACGGACTCCGCCGACTCGCTTGCCCTTCAGATCCGACCAGCCGTCGACCCCGGCGTCCTTGCCGGCGATGAACGTCGCACTCTTCGTCGAGGCGCCGGCGACGTACTGCAGGTCGACATCGCTCTTGCCCAAGGTGTCGGCGAGGACGTTGTAGCCGACCGCACCGAGGTCGATCGAACCGTTCGTCAACGAGACGAGCGTGTCCGAGGAGCTCTTGAAGTCGGTGAGCTGCAGCCGGAACTCCGGTGAGTCGAGCTGGTCGACGGTGGCGAGCCAGGTGATCCACGCGACGGTCGGTACCCAGCCGACCTTGACGACCACCTTGTTCCCCTCCGCCTGCTGCTCACCGCCGGCGCCACCACCCCCGCCACAGGCGCTGAGTACGGCGAACAGGGCGAGCACGGCTGCGAGTGCGAGAGAACGGCAACGCAGGAGCCGATGCATGTCAGTCTCCAATCGGGGGTTGCTGCGTCACAGGGACTCAGCGACGAGGGCTTGGTCGTGTAGCTGCTCGAACAGGCGGTTGCGCAGGTCGCGGAACACGCTCTCGTTCGTCACCTGATATGCACGCGGGCGCTCGAGTGGAACCTCGATGGTGTCCTGGATTCGCCCTGGCCGTACGGACATCACGTACACCCGATCCGCGAGCAGCAGCGCTTCGTCGATGTCGTGCGTCACGAAGATGACGGTCTTTCTTTCCTTCTCCCACAGCTCGAGCAGCAGCTCCTGCATGATGATGCGGGTCTGCGCGTCGAGCGCACCGAACGGTTCGTCCATCAGCAGCACGGGCGGGTCGTTGATGAGCACCCGCGCCAGCGCGACCCGCTGGCGCATTCCGCCGGACAGCTGCAGTGGCAACCGGTCCGCGAAATCGGATAGGCCCACCCGCGAGAGGTACGTGTGCACCTGCTCGCGCAGCTCGGCGCTTCCGGTGACACCGCGCATCTGCGGGCCGAACGCGACGTTCTTCTCGACGCTGAGCCAGGGGAAGATGTTGGCGTCCTGGAACACCACGCCGCGGTCGGGCCCTGGCCCACTCACCGGTTGCCCACCAACGGTGATCCGCCCAGCCGTGGGATGTCGGAAACCGGCGACGAGATTCAGCAGTGTCGACTTCCCGCAGCCGCTGGGACCGAGCAGGCAGACGAACTCACGGTCGGCGACCTTCAGGTCGACGTCGTCGAGCGCGCGAACCGTTTGCTTGTTACGACGCTTGCCGGTGTGGAAGTCGACGGTGACGTGTTCGAGGGTGATATCCGGCATGGGCTCGCCCCTTCACGCGGTTTCGACAATCCTGCGTAGCGCCCGCGGCAAACGGAAGAGCCTGGGAACTCGGGCTTCTTGTGTCGAGCTGCAGAATTGCTTAACCTCAATCCACCGCTGCGGTACGGGGGTGTGAGGTTGGTGTCCGTGCATGCTGCAAACGAGCTGGCTACATACCTTCGAGGCCGTCGTACGACTGGGCTCCTTCGCGGACGCAGGGCGAGAGCTCGACTACACGACTTCGGCCGTGTCGCAACAGATGGCGGCGCTGGAACGCACCACAGGCCTGCAGCTGTTCGAGCGCCACTCGAGACACATCACGTGCACGCCGACCGCGACGTATCTGTACGAACGCAGCAGCGAGCTGATCGGGCTGCTCTCGCGCGTACAGAACGAGCTGACCAGGCTGTCGGCGGGGAAGGCCGGCCGGATAAGGATCGGCAGCTTCGCCTCTGCGGGCACCGCGCTGCTACCGCGCGCGTTCGAACGCTTCCTGCGCAACCGTGACGACATCGAGGTCACGCTCGACGAGGGCGAACCGCACGACCTGGTGCCGCGCGTAGTGCAAGGCGATATCGACGTCGGCCTGGTGTTCCGCTACGACCTGGTGCCCCGCACCTGGCCGAACGAGCTGCGTGTGATGGAGCTGATGACCGAACCCCTCGTCGTCATCGCGTCGAGCAGGCATCGGTTGGTGCGGCGGAAACGACCAGCCAGCTTCGACCAGCTCACCGACGAGCGATGGATCGCGACACTGGAAGGCACCGCGCTACATTCGTGCCTGCTCGCACGTGGTGTCGCGTCCGGCTTCCGACCCGACATCGCGTTCCGCACCAACAACTTCGCGGCGGTACGCGGCCTGGTGAGCGCGGCGGTGGGCGTCGCGATCATCCCCACGTTCGCGTACGACCCGAGCAAGGACATCAAGGCGCTCACCATCGGGGACGGCCTGCCGCAACGCCACGTCGCGGCGGTCTCGCGCCGCCTCGACGACGGCCCGTTGGTGAACGCGTTCCTCAGGTCCCTGCGCGACGCGGCCGACAGCATGACCGGCTACCGCAAGCCGGTGCCGCAAGGGGCGTCCTAGCCGGGGTCTGCGCCCAGGCCGCGGAGGACGAACGTCGTCACGCGGTCGATGGCGGCGTCGAGCTCGTGCCGGCCCTGGCCAAGCGGGTGGCGCTCCGCGCCGAGGCAGGCGTGCACCAGCGACGCTGCCTCGCCCGGGTCGCCGGCCGCGAACTCACCGCTAGTGATGCCGTCGGCGACGATCTGGGTGAGCAGCGCCGCCAGCGGGCGTACGTGGGCGTGCATCCGCTCGTACGCGTCCGGGCCGAGCAGCGCGGCGAGCTCGTGGCCGGCCGGCTGCGGGTACTCGACGAAGTCGGTCAGCTGCATGCGCACGTAAAGGCTCACCCGCTCGGTGGCCGTGCCCGCGTCGGGCAGCGCGGCGGTGAACGCGTCCATGAACCTGCCGGTCTCGGCCTCGGCATGCGCGATGAGCAGGGCGTGCTTGTCCGGGAAGTAGTGGTAGACGACGCTCCTGGCCACGCCGGCCTGCGTCGCCACGTCCGCGAACGACACCTTCTCCACCCCGCGGGTGAGCGCGAGCTCGCGCACCGCGGCCAGTATCCGCGCGCATCGCGGCACGGTGCTCGTCCAGGTTGCCGGTCGCCGGTGCCATCGCGCCCATGCTAGCCGGCCACCCCGCAGGACCCAGCCTCCCAAATGATGGCTGCACGATGTCGCTATAGTTGCCGACACGATGTAGCTATCAAGCTGGGAGTGTCCGTGGCCGCCAACCCGCTCCTCGTCGCCAGCGATCAGCTGATCACCGGCGCCGTCGCCGCGTACCTGCTCGCACTGCCGCTGTACGGCATCGCGTTCGCGTACCGCCGTGCCGGCGTCGCGGCAGCCGGCGCTCGCCGGTGGCGGAGCGCTCACGTCGCGCCTGCCGGCGATCGCCGGCCGCTACGGCACCGGCCTGGCCGCGCTCGGCGGGTTGCTGCACCTCGGCCACACGGTGACGCTCGGCGTCGCCGCCGGCCGGCCGCCGTGGGGCACGATGGGCGAGTTCGTCGCTGCGCTCACGCTGGCGGCCGTCGGCTGTTTCCTGGTCCTCGCGGTGCGGCACCGCGCGCACTACCTCGGGCCGTTCGTGATGATCGCGGCCGTCGCCGGGGTGGCACTCGCGACGACCGTCCTGCACCGCCCGCTGCCGCAGCTGGTGCCGGCACTGCACTCCTACTGGCTGAGCATCCACGTGACGGCCGCGCTCGCCGCCGCCGGCGCGAACACGGTGGGCACCGCGCTCGTGCCGCTCTGCCCCTACCGGTCGCGCCGCGACAGCAGCGGGTCGCTATCTGACGCCGAGACGCTGGACCGGTTGGCGCAGCGCACGGTCGTGTTCGCGTTCCCGCTGTGGACGCTGGCGATCGTCACCGGGGCGATCTGGGCGGAGGGCGCGTGGGGCAGGTACTGGGGCTGGGACCCGAAGGAGACCTGGGCGTTCATCGCCTGGCTCGCGTACGCCGCGTACCTGCACGCCAGGTCGACCACCGGCTGGCGGGCCAGGCGGGCGGCGGTGATCTGCTGCGTGGCGTACGCCTGCGTGCTGTTCAACCTCGTGGTGGTGAACGTCTGGATCACCGGCCTGCACTCCTACGCACTGCCGTGATCCGCACCTGGAAAGATGACTGGCGATGAACGCAACGCTGTCCACTATCCTCACCTTCGCGCCGCTGGCGGGCGCCCTGTTTGCGCTGGTGATGGCCATCGCGAACAAGCCGATGGGGATGCCTCACCTGGTCGTGCTCGGCATCCTGGAGCTGGGACTGCTCGTGCAGCTGGTCGTCTCGATCGTCGTCCTGGTGCAGGGCGAGCGGCCGGCGGACGGGATGCTGACGTTCCTGCTCTACCTGATCGGCTCGCTGCTGGTGCTGCCGATCGGCGCGGCGTGGGGGTTCATG
Organism: Streptosporangiales bacterium; assembly: GCA_009379825.1. Taxonomy (NCBI): domain Bacteria; kingdom Bacillati; phylum Actinomycetota; class Actinomycetes; order Streptosporangiales; species Streptosporangiales bacterium. The sequence goes on along the minus strand of WHTA01000021.1, from coordinate 45,780 downwards.
GACCGCAGCCGGTGGAGCTCGGTCGTCGTGGCGGTCGCCTGCTTGGTGCTGCCGGTGCTGATCGTGCGGATGAACCAGGTGTGGGCCGGTGCCTGACGAACCCCAGCCGGTGCGCCGGCGCGGCCCGGGACGCGTGCTCGTCGCGGTGTACGGGATCTTCACCGTCGCCGCAGGCTCACGGGCGACCGTGCAGATCATCGACAGGTTCCACGAGGCGCCGCTGGCGTACACGCTGTCCGCGTTCTCCGCGGTCGTGTACGCGCTGGCGACGGTGATGCTGGCCCGCCGCGGCCGCACGTCGTACCGTATCGCCGTGGCCGCGTGCACGGTCGAGCTGCTCGGTGTGCTGGTGATCGGCACCGCCAGCCTGGTCGACCCGGGCGCCTTCCCTGACGCCACCGTGTGGTCTCTCTACGGCCGCGGCTACCTCTTCATCCCGCTGGTTCTGCCGGTCGCCGGCCTGCTGTGGCTACGTCGCGCCCGGCCTGCTCCAGCCCCCTGAGCACCTTCATCGCGTAGACGGCACTCTCCACTCCGCCGTCGACGCCGTTCACACACCGGATGCGAATGTGTCCGGGAGCGCCGGTGAAGTAGCCGAGCCAGGTGACCAGGTACACCAGCTCGGCGTCGGTCGGCGACAGTTGAAGGCTCCTGATGTGCACGTTGCCGGCACGCAGCACCTGCCAGCGAATGCCGTGGGCGGCAAGACGCGTCGCGTCCTCGGCCGGCACCTGGTTCACCACCCTCGCCGCGGCACGCGTCGTCGCGTCGAGCTCGACGACGGAGGCGCCATCCGGCACCGCGCGACACTCACCCGACACACCATCGACGAACACCGACGTCTGCCGTGTTCCGCTCCGTCCCCGGCGGGCCGTCGTGACGTCGAGCCGCACCAGCCAGCTGGGGACCAGCACCTGCTCGACGCCGCGCAACGAGTCCGGCGGAGCACCGCGCAGCAAGCGCGCAGGGCTGAACCGGCGGTAGCGCTGCGCGGCGAGCCTGGCGCGTACTCCGTCCGCACCGAGCGCGCCTGGAAGCCGGAGGATGCGTTCGGTCATCGCAGCTCCCGTCACCAGAAGACGATGAGGCTGAGGAAGATCATCAGGCAGATGAACGAGACGCTCAGCAGTACGTCGCGCCGGTACCAGGGCAGGCTCCCGTCCTCAGGGACCTGGAAGGGTCGAACCGGGCCGGCCTCGAGCCGTTCGCTGCTCTGTTCCAGCCACGTCCCACGCACCGCTTCCAGCCGCGTCTGCGCGACCTCGGACAGGTCGGCCGGCAGGACGTCGCGCGTACGGTAGGTGAGGCCCGCGATGTCGGCATCGCGCAACGCGCCCCTGCGCCGCGACACCAGGCCCGAGAACACCGCCATCGACGCCAGCGTGACGGCGGGCGCCCAGAGGTAGGTCCACCAGGTGTTGCTCACCCAGATGGGCACTCCCTCCCAGGCCGCGACGCCAAGCGGCTCCAACCCGCCGCCTGCCACGAACGCGAACACGCCGTACAGCGAGCCCACGATCAGGCCGACCGTCGCAGAACCCCGGTGGAACCTGCTGAACGCACCGACGAGGAAGACCGCTGCGAGCGGCATGACCAACACCGAGGTGAGGGACACGTAGAACTGGAACGCACCCGCCTCGAGGAACGGGATGTACACGAACCCGCTGGCGACGATCAACGGCACGAGCAGCCTGGACACCGTCAGGTAGTGCGCGTCGTCGCCGTCCTTCTTGATGAAGCGTGCGTACACGTCGCGGGTGAAGACGGCAGAGAGCGCGATCGCCACCGAACTGAAGGTGGAGACACCGGCCGCGATCACACCTGCGATCACCAGCCCGACGAGAACGGACGGCAGGTAGTTCTGTACGAGCAGCGGGAAGATCCGGTCGACGACCTCGAGGTCGGGGAACAGCGCGCGCCCCATGATGCCCAAGGTGATGTTGAAGAACATCACGACGACCGTCACCGCGCTGGCGGCGAGCGCGGCCATCTTCATGTCCCACTCCGAGCGTGCCGCAAGGAACCGCATCGTCTGCGTGTGGTTCACGACGTTGTACCCGACGAGCAGGACGATGAACCCGTAGACGGCCAGCGTCGGCGGGACGCCGGGCTCGTCCATCCCTCCGACGTGCAGCATCCACCCGAGGTCGCCGCCCGGCTTGTCGGGGTCGGGAATGGCGTTGAGCTTGTCCTGCAAGCCGTTCCACCCGCCGACCTGCCGGTAGACGAAGAACCAGAGCAGGAACGACCCGACGACCATGGCGAGCCACTGCGGGATGTCGGCGAACGCGGCCGAGATCAGACCACCCAACGCCGAGTAGATCGCAGCGAGCGCAGCGATCCCGACCACCACGACCCACGCCCACACCGGGGAGAGCCCACCGACGACGGTGACCAACAGGTAGATCGACCAGCTCACGTTCCCCAGCACGTTGGTACGGAACTGGAGCTGGATGAACGCCCCCACGACGCGTGAGAACGGCCCGAACCGGTACTCCAGCCACTCCGAGTTGGTGTACACGCCTGACCGGTACATCGGCAGGAACACGAAGTACGAGACCAGGAACCAGCCCAGCGGCAGTCCCAACCACCACGTGGTGAGGTTGCTCAACCCGAAGCCGTAGGCGCCGCCCGCAACCACCACGTAGTCGCCGGAGTCGACCGCCGTTGCGAACGCGGAGAGTCCGACGATCCACCACGGCAGGCCCCTGGCGGCGAGGAGGAAGTCCTTGGCGTTCTTCGTCCTACGAGCGAGGGTGAGGGCGTAGATGCCGATGACGACATTGACGCCGATGGCAATGCCCCAGTCGATGACCGTCATGAGCCATTCCTCAGCTAGGCACAGACGGGTGAGTCAGCGCTCCATCGGTTGAACGAGGGGGTGGATCCGGCGGCAAGATCCGCCCGCGCCGTGTGCCACATCGCGCTCCACGCAGCAGCATCGGAGAGCACGTCCTGCGGACGTGTGCGTGACCGAGCCACGAAGCCGGGGAAATGCGGCCTCCCGGTAGGAGTACCCACCGGTTGATAACGCAGGTCCATACTGATCCGCACCTGGTCGGTGGTGGAGTTCTCCAGCGAGCTGTGCGGGGTGCGTGGATGCATGAGCAGGATGCTCCCTGGCCGCGTGGGCAACGAGACGACCGCGTCCGCGGGCACGTACTTGTCCGGGATGTGAGCGCCCTTGCTGGACGACGGGCAGTGCGCCATCAGGTCGGTGTTACGGGGAGCAGGGATGACCTGCAGGCAGCCGTTCTCGACGGTCGCCTCCGTCAACGGCAACCACACCGTCAGCACCTCGGCGTCGTCGGCCTCCTCGAGCACCACGCCGTTGTCCTGATGCCACGGGATCTTGGCCATCATGCCGTCGCCGGCAGAGATGGTGCCTTCGGGGAGCTTCATCCGCACGTGCCCGACAGGGCTGCAGTAGATGTCCGGGCCGATGATGCTCTCGGCGATGTCGAGCAGGTTGCTGTTGGTCAGCAGGTTGAAACACGCGGGTCCGACGTGCATCGGTGTGTCGGCACGTACTCCAGTTTGCGGCAAGCTGATGTCGAAGTGCTGCGAGACGCTGCGGCCGCGCTCCCTCGTGATGCGGATCAGCCGTTGCCCGAACGGCAGGTCGGCGAAGGTCGACGAGATCTCGCCGCGCTGGTGCAGGGTGACCGCCAGCTCTTCGAGCACCACCTCGTACCCGTCGAGAACCGGCTGCAGATCGCGCTGGACGTCGAGCACACCGTCGAGGACCAGGTAGCCGTCATCCATCAGGGCTGTGGTCTGCGAACTGTCGAGGAACGCCATGACATCTCCCTTGAGGTCACACGTGTACGTTGCTTGCTCGACATCCGAGAATCGATTCTCCGGACAGTAACATCCTTCGCGCACCGTGGGAAGTATCATGTGCGAACAGGTAGCTGCTCCTGGCGCCCACGTCGGCGTCCGAACGAGGCAAATGGGGAATGGCAACGATCAAGGAGGTCGCGGCGGCAGCCGGGGTCGCGCCGTCCGTGGTGTCCCGTCTCCTCAACGGCGACGCCACATTGCGCATCAGGCCGGAGACCCGCGATCGCATCCACGGCGCCGTAGAACAGTTGCGCTACACCCCCAACGTCGCCGCCCGGTCGCTGCGCGGTGCTCGGTCGGGGGCGATCGCCATGGCGCTGCACGAGGTGGTCAACCCGGTCTACGCGGAGATCGTCGCGGGCGCCCAGGCCGCCGCGGCGGACCACGACCAGGCGCTGTTCCTCGGTGACGTCGACAACCTGGCGCAGGGCTCGGGCACCCTCGTACGCCTGATCGACGGCGGTGCACTCGACGGCCTGGTGATTCAGGGGGCGAGCCGCCCGTCGGACGACGTACTCGCGCACCTCGCCAACAAGGTCCCCACCGTCATGCTGCAGGAGGATCCGCGTCCCGGGATCGGCGTGGTCGCGCTGCCGGACGAGCAGGCGGCACGCGTCGCCACCGAGCATCTCGTCGAGCTCGGACACACCCGCGTCGGCTGCGTCACCACCATGCGCGGCACCCGGCACGCGCGCGACCGGCTCCGCGGCTGGCGTCGCGCCCTGCAGGCGGCGGGGATCAAACCAGAACCGACGGACTGGCTGTGGGGACTGTGGAACGAGCCGGAGTCAGGCGCCCGCGTGATGGGCCGCCTGCTCGACCGCAGCCCGGACCTCACCGCGGTCGTGGTGTGCAACGTGATCGCGGCCATCGGCGCGCTGGGAGCCGCCAGCGACCGCGGCTACGAGGTACCGCGCGACATCTCCGTGCTGGCGATCCACGACCTCCCGCTGGCCAGGTTCGTGCGTCCCGCCCTCACCACCGTGCAGCTCCCGCTGGCCGAGCTCGGCCGGCAGGGTGTGGACCTGCTCGCCGACAGCACCCGCGCCGCCGATGCAAGCCTGGTCGTCTCTGAACCGGCCCCCGCCCTGATCCCGCGGGCGTCCACCGCACCCCCACCGGCCTGACCCGGCCGGTCAGACGGTGCGGGCCACCACGTAGTCGCAGAGGGACTCGAACACCGCTCGGGCCGGGCCTTCTGGCAGCGGGGCCAACGCGCTGCGGGCGCGGTCCGCGGTGTCGACGAGCACGTCGTGCGCCTGTTGCATCGCGCGGTGGGCGCGCAGCAGCTCGAGGGCCTCCGCGAGCTTGGCGCCGTCGGCGTCCAGGTCGCTCTCTAGCAGCTCATGCAGGCGAGCGTCGGCCGGGTCGCCGGAGCGGAGTGCGTAGAGCAGCGGCAGGGTACGTACGCCCTCGCGCAGGTCGGTGCCGGGGGTCTTGCCGAACTCGCCGGAACTGCCGGAGATGTCCAGCAGGTCGTCGCTGAGCTGGAACGCCAACCCGATCAGCTCACAGCACTCGGCCACCCGCTGCACCATGGTGTCGTCGGCGCCGCCGAGCATGGCACCGAACCGGCCGGCGGTCGCGATGAGCGACGCGGTCTTGTCGCCGATCACCTGCAGGTAGTGGTCGACCTCGTCCGCACCGTCGTCCGGCCCGATGGTCTCCCTGATCTGACCGTGCACCAGCCGCTCGAACGTCCTGGCCTGGATCCGCACGCACTCCGGGCCGAGGTCGGCCAGCAGGTCGGACGCGCGGGCGAACAGGAAGTCGCCGGTCAGGATCGCGACGGTGTTGTCCCACCGGGCGTTCGCGCTCTGCGCGCCGCGGCGCAGCTCGGCCTCGTCCATCACGTCGTCGTGGTACAGCGTCGCCAGGTGCGTCAGCTCGACGACGACCGCGGCCGGCACGACACCGGTCGCCCGCGGGTCACCGAAGTGCGCGCTCAGCAGCACCAGCAGCGGCCGGAACCGCTTGCCACCCGCCGTCAGCAGGTGTTGCGCGGTCTCGGAGACGAACGGGTAGTCGCTCTTGACCGAGGTCCTGAGCAGTTCTTCCACGGCGTCCAGCCCGGACCGCAGCGACTGGTCGAGGGCGGGGTCCGGTACGGGGAAACCGGTACTTATCGAGGCGCCGCTCGGCACGACTGCTCCACTCCGCTAGAGGGACACCGTCAGCCGACGAACAGGTTCCTGGCCGCCTGTTCGGCCAACTGCAACACGGGTCCGGGCAGGATACCCAGCACTACGGTAACCGCCACCCCGAGCGCGATCGCGATCGAGGTGTACGCACTCGGCGCCGCTACCGTCGCGACGTCTTCCTTCGGCATCTGGAAGAACATCAGCACGATCACGCGCACGTAGAAGAACGCGGCCACCACGCTGCTCAGCAGACCGACGATCACCAGCGGCATCAACCCGCTGTCGACGGCGGCCAGGAACACGGCGTACTTGCCAGTAAACCCACTGGTCAGCGGGATGCCGGCAAACGCGAGCAGGAAGAACGCGAACAGCGCGGCCACCAGAGGCGACCGGCGGCCGAGTCCCACCCAGCGGGAGAGATGGTTCGCCTCGCCGGCGCCGTCGCGGACGAGCGTGACGATCGCGAACGCGCCGAGCACCGAGAAGCCGTACGCGCCCAGGTAGAACAGCGCGCTCGACAGCCCCCGCTCGGACGCCGCGATCACCGCGGTCAGGATGAAGCCGGCATGCGCCACCGACGAGTACGCCAGCATCCGCTTGACGTCCGTCTGCGTGATAGCGAGCACCGAACCGACTACCATGGTGAGGATGGCGATCACCCACATCATCGGCTGCCAGTCCCAGCGCATCCCGCCGAAGGCCACGTAGAAAACCCGCAGCAGCGCGCCGAAGGCGGCGACCTTCGTGCAGGCGGCCATGAACGCGGTGACGGCGGTCGGGGCGCCCTGGTAGACGTCCGGGGTCCAGCTGTGGAAAGGCACCGCACCGATCTTGAACAGCAGGCCGACGCCGAGCAGCGCGAGGCCGGCGTACAGCAGCACGCTGTTCTCGGTGCTCGAACCCGCGGCCTCGGCGATGCCGGCGAGCGTGACCGTGCCGGCGTAGCCGTAGAGCAGCGCAACGCCGTAGAGGAAGAACGCGGACGCGAACGCGCCGAGCAGGAAGTACTTCAGCGCTGCTTCCTGCGAGAGCAGCCGGCGTCGACGAGCCAGGCCGCACAGCAGGTACAGCGGCAGCGAGAGCACTTCGAGCGCCACGAACATCATCAGCAGGTCGTTGGCCGCGGGGAACAGCAGCATGCCCCCGACGGAGAACAGCACCAGCGGGTACACCTCGGTGTGCTCGGAACCCTCGCGCAGCCCGCGGCGTTCCTGCTCGCTGCCGGGCACCGCCGACGCCTCTGCGACGAACGAGCCGCCGGCGGACACCTTGCGCTCGGCCACGAGCAGCAGGCTCACGAACGTCAGCAGCAGGATCGTGCCCTGGATGAAGATGGTCGGGGTGTCCACGCCGACCGCACCCATCGCCGCGACGGTGTGCCCGCCGCCGGCGAAGAACAGCCCCGCGAACGCGAACGCCACCGCGGCGAACGCGAGCGGCACCTGCAGCGACCTTCTGGCCTCCCGCGACGCGAACGCCTCGATGAGCACACCGATGACCGCGGCGCCGAACACGATGAGGATCGGCAGCAGCTGCGTGTACTCGATGGTGGGAGCCTTCATGCGCACCCGCCTTCGTTCTCGTAACCCGTTACGGTCACGGCTGGACCTCCGCGCTCACGTCCTGCACATCGAGCCGCGTCATGGTGTGTTGTACCGCGGGGTCGATGACGTCGAGTACCGGTTTCGGGAACAACCCGAGGAAGAGCAGCAGCGCGATCAGCGGCGCCACCGCGAGCTTCTCGCGCCGGCCGAGGTCGCGGATCTTCTCCACGCCGGCTCCCGGTGTGCCGGTCATCGTGCGCTGGTACAGCCAGAGCATGTAGAACGCCGCGAGGATGATGCCCAGCGTCGCGACGATCGCCGCGACCGGGTACCTCCCGAACGTGCCGAGCAGCACCAGGAACTCGCTGATGAACGTGGACATGCCCGGCAGCGCCAGCCCGGAGAGGCAGGCGATCAGGAAGGTGCCGGCGAGCACCGGTGCCACCTTCACCACGCCGCCGTAGTCGTCGATCTGCCGCGACCCGTGCCTGGCGATCAGCACGCCGGCGAGCAGGAACAGCGCGCCGGTGGAGAAGCCGTGGCTGACCATGTAGAAGGTCGCACCGACCTGGCCCTGCGAGGTCATAGCGAAGATGCCGAGCACGATGAAGCCGAAGTGCGACACCGAGGTGTACGCGATCAGCCGCAACAGGTCCTTCTGCCCGATCGCCGCAAGTGCGCCGTACAGCACGCTGATCACCGCGAGCCCCACGATCACCGGGGTGAAGAAGTGGGCGGCCTGCGGGAACAGCTCCAGGCAGTACCTGATCATGCCGAACGTGCCGGCCTTGTCCATCAGCCCGACGAGCAGCAGCGCGGACGTCGGCCGGCCCTCGGACGCGGCGTCCGGCAGCCAGGTGTGGAACGGCCACATCGGCGCCTTGATGGCGAACGCGATGAAGAAGCCGAGGAACAACCAGCGCGCCGCCGAGTCGCTGAGGTCGACCTGCGTCAGCGCCTCGAAGCCGAACGTGGTCTGCCCCTGCTGGCGCGCGATGACGGCCAGGCCGATCACCGCGGCGAGCATCAGCATGCCGCCGAGCAAGCTGTACAGGAAGAACTTGACCGCCGCGTACTGCCGTCGGGGACCGCCGTAGCGCCCGATCATGAAGTACATCGGGACCAGCATGACCTCGAACAGCACGTAGAAGACGAACAGGTCGGTGGCGGCGAACACCCCGATGACCGCGGTCTCGAGCACGAGCGCGAGGGCGAAGTAGCCCTTGATGCCGGGACCGTCCTCGCCGCTGACAGCGCCCTTCTCCCGCCACGCGCCGAGCAGCGCGATCGGCACGAGCAGCACCGTGAGCCCGACGAGCACCAACCCGATGCCGTCGAGACCGAGCGAGTACCTGACCCCGAACTGCGGGATCCACGCGTAGTCCTCGACGAACTGGAACCGCGGGCCGTCGATCCTGAACTGCGCCGCCATGACCGCGGTCAGCACGACCACGATGCAGGAGACGGCAAGCGCGAACCGCTTCGCGGCCTCGGTGCTCGCCTTCGGCATCGCCGCGACGATGATCGCCCCGACGAGCGGCACCCCACCGATCACGGTGAGCCAGGGGAACGAAGTCACTAGATCACCACCACGATCAGCACCATCGCCGACACCACCGCGGCGCCGAGCAGCATGGAGAGCGCGTACGACCGGACGAACCCGGTCTGGGCCTGCCGCCACCACAACGACGCGCCGCCGAACAGGCCCGCGATGCCGCGCACCGCGCCGTCCACGACCTTGTTGTCGAAGTAGACCAGCGACCTCGTCAGGTACTGTCCCGGCCGCATGAACACGCCCTCGTTGAACGCGTCGCCGTAGAGATCGCGACGGCCTGCTACGACGAGCGCGTTGCCCGCGGGCGCAACCTCGGGCACCGACCTGCGGCCGTACATCAGCCAGGCGAGCAACACCCCGAGAGCCACGAGCACCACCATGCCGACCTGCAGCGTGAGCTCTGCGAACGGCAGGTGGCCGTGGTGCGTCTCGCCGACGACCGGATCGAGGAAGTGCGCGAGCCTGTCACCACCGATGAGGAACCAGCCACCGAACACCGAGCCGACCGACAGGATGATCAGCGGCACGGTCATCACCGCGGGCGACTCGTGCGGGTGCACGTCATCGTCCCAGCGTTCCTTGCCGAAGAACGTCATGATGATCATCCGCGTCATATAGAACGCGGTGATGGCGGCGCCGAGCGCGGCCGCACCGCCGAGGAACCAGCCGCCGACCGGGCCGTAGGCGAACGCCGCCTCGATGATCTTGTCCTTGCTCCACCAGCCGGCGAACAGCGGCACGCCGATGATCGCCGCCCAGGCCAGCATGAAGGTCCAGAACGTGATCGGCATCTTCTTGCGCAGGCCGCCGAACTTGCGCATGTCGACCTGGTCGTTGGTCGCGTGCATCACCGAGCCGGCGCCGAGGAACAGCACCGCCTTGAACGTGCCGTGCCCGAGCAGGTGCGCGATGGCGAACGCATAGCCCAACGGCCCGAGGCCCGCGGCCAGGTGCATGTAGCCGATCTGGCTCATGGTGGAACCGGCGAGCGACTTCTTGATGTCGTCCTTGGCGCACCCGATGATCGCACCGAACAGCAGCGTCACCGCACCGACGATGCACACCACCAGCTGTGCGTAAGGCGCCGCCTCGAAGACCGGGTTCGACCGGACGATCAGGTAGACGCCGGCCGTCACCATGGTCGCGGCGTGGATCAGCGCCGACACCGGGGTCGGGCCCTCCATCGCGTCCAGCAACCAGGACTGCAGCGGCACCTGCGCGGACTTACCGGTGGCACCGAGCAGGATCAACAGCCCGACTGCGGTCATCATCGCCGTGTTCGCCTGGTCCACGCCGGCGAACACCTCGGTGAACGAGACCGCGCCGAACATGGAGAACATCAGGAACACTGCGACGGAGAGGCCGAAGTCACCGACCCGGTTGACCACGAACGCCTTCTTCGCCGCCACCGCCGCGGCCGGCTTGTGCTGCCAGAAGCCGATCAGCAGGTACGAGGCGAGACCGACGCCCTCCCAGCCGATGTAGAGCATCAGGTAGTTGTCGCCGAGCACCAGCAGCAGCATCGCCGCGATGAACAAGTTGAGGTACGCGAAGAACCGCCGTCGGTTCGGGTCGTGCTCCATGTAGCCGATGGAGTAGATGTGGATCAGCGAGCCCACACCGGTGATCAGCAGCACGAAACAGATCGACAGCGGGTCGACGAGGAAGCCCCACTGCACCTGGAAGTCGCCGACCGCTGCCCAGGTGAACAGCTCCTGCTGGACCGAGCGGTGCTCAGGGTCGAGGCCGAGCATCGAAACGAACAGCACGACCCCGATCACGAACGGCGCCAACGAAGCAGCGCAGCCCAGCAGGTGCCCCCACCGGTCGGTACGCCTGCCACCGAGCAGCAAGACCGCAGCGCTGGCGAGCGGAATCGCGACCAGCAGCCAGGTCAGCGAGAACGCGCCGCTGGCCGCGGCCGGCTCCAACGCCTCGGCAGCGATCGTCACAGCTCCTCCTGACATGTGCTTCCCGCCCTGCCCCTCAGAACTTCAGCAGGCTGGCGTCGTCGACGGACGCCGACCGGCGGGATCGGAAGATGGTCACGATGATGGCCAACCCGACCACCACTTCGGCGGCGGCCACGACCATCACGAAGAACGCCATGATCTGGCCGTCGAGGTTGCCGTGCATCCTTGCGAACGCGACCAGCGCGAGGTTCGCCGCGTTGAGCATCAGCTCGATGCTCATGAACACGATGATGGAGTTGCGCCGCAACAGCACGCCGCCGGCACCGATGGTGAACAACGTCGCGGAGAGCAAGAGATACGCAAGTGGCGTCACGAAGCGGCCCCCAGAGTGAGCATCGTAGCGAGCATGCCCTCCGAGGTCGATGTGCACAGAGCACGTGAGCGAGGAGCGGAGCGGCGGGGGCCGCTGGGCAATACAGTCACGGCTGCTGCTCGCTTTCCTCTTCCTCGGGCGGCGTAGGTTCGGCCGGTTCGACGGCAGGGTTACCGGCGCCCTGTGCGGTCTCCGCAGTGATCTCGGCGCCCGCCTCCTCGGCGGCCGTGGTCTCCGTCGCATCGGCGGGCAGCACCGTCGTGCCGGCGCCGGCGCCGTTCTGCTCGAGCTCGCCGGCCACCACCTGGCGGTCGCCCCTGCGCACCGAGCGGAACACCGGGTGCACCGACTCCTCCGAAGGAGTGCCGTCCGGCAGCAGGCCAGGCGTGTCGACCGCGTTGTGCGTGGCGTAGACGCCCGGCGGGGTCGCCGGGGTGGCCCGGCCGGCGGCGACCCGGCGACGCTGCAGCATCTTCTGGCTGAGCCGCTCGCGGCTCTCCCGGTGCGCGAGCACCATCGCGCCGAGCGCGGCGGTGATCAGCAGCGCGCTGGTCACCTCGAACGCGAGCACGTACGTGCTGAACAGGTCCTGTGCGATGCCGAGCACGTTGCCGTCGGCGTTCGGCTCCGCGAGGCTGCCGGCGGACGAGCCGGCGAGCCCTGCGCCGACACCGGAGAGGACGAGCAGCAGGAAACCCGCGCCGAGCACGAGCGTCGCGACCCGCTGGCCGCGGATCGTCTCCGTCAGCGAGTCGGAGGAGTCCACGCCCACCAACATCAGTACGAACAGGAACAGCATCAGCACCGCGCCGGTGTAGACGATGATCTGCACGAAAGCGAGGAACGGGGCGTCGAGCACCACGTAGAGCACCGCGAGCGAGATCATCACCAGCGCGAGGCAGAGCGCGCTGTGCACGGCCTTGCGGGCCGCCACCATGGTGATCGCAGCCGGCACCGCAAGGAGCGCGCACACCCAGAACGTCGCCGCCTCACCGGTGTGCGAGACCGGCAACGCACCGAGCCCGAACAACATGGAAAGCAGCCCGACGGACCCGATGGTGCCCGCAAGCACGTACTTCCGCGCGACTCCGGCCCCCGCCGCAGCGACGACCAACAACACGGCGGCGAACCAGAATCCGACGGCTCCGGCAGGAAACGCAGCACTCATGCGCGACCGCCTCCTCCCGACCCTCCGGCAGGTGCCGCGAAGGCGTCAGCACCGGCGCTCATCGCACCGCGGCCCCTACCTCCGGTTCGCTCGTCGAGCTCCATCGCTTGAGAGCTCACACGTCCTCCCGCGGCTTCTCCGTGCTGACGCCTTCCCGCGTGGCGTGCTTGTAGTAGTCCGTCTCGGTGTCGCCGAGGCGCATCGGGTGCGGCGGCGTCTCCATGCCCTCGCGCAGCGGCGCGAGCAGCATCTCCTTGGTGTAGATCAGGTCGTTCCTGGAGTCGTCGGCGAGCTCGTACTCGTTCGTCATGGTGAGCGCACGGGTCGGGCAGGCCTCGATACACAGCCCACAGAGGATGCAGCGCAGGTAGTTGATCTGGTACACCCGGCCGTACCGCTCGCCGGGCGAGTACCGCTCCTCGTCGGTGTTGTCCGCGCCCTCCACGTAGATCGCGTCCGCGGGGCAAGCCCATGCGCACAGCTCACAGCCGATGCACTTCTCCAAGCCGTCCGGCCACCGGTTGAGCTGGTGCCGACCGTGGAACCGGGGGAACGTGTCCTTCTTCTGCTCCGGGTACAGCTCGGTGAACGGCTTCTTGAACATCGCCGAGAAGGTGACACCGAATCCCTTGAGATCAGGCACTGTGACTCACCTCCCGTTGTTGTACGTCGCGTAGGTGCGGCGCGTCGAGCGGCGGGACGGGGAAGCCCCCAGCCGTCGGGTCCTCCTCGATCTGCTCCGCGTACTCGACGTCCTCGGCCTCTTCCCGCTTCTCCCGGTTGCGCACGCTCCGGTCCCAGATCACGTACCCGGCGATCAGCACGACGAACAACGCGCCCGCGACCACCAGCCGTGGCGTGGTGCCGAACGACGACACGTGCCGCATAGCGCCCACGAACACCACCCAGCCGAGCGCGACCGGGATCAGCACCTTCCAGCCGATCTTCATGAACTGGTCGTACCGCAGCCGCGGCAGCGTACCGCGCAGCCAGATGAAGCCGAACAACAGGATCAGGATCTTGCCGACGAACCACAGCAGCGGCCACCAGCCGGTGTTCGCGTCGTCCCACAGCGAGATCGGCCACGGTGCACGGTAGCCACCGAGGAACAAGGTGATGGCGATCGCGGAGACGGTGACCATGTTGACGTACTCGGCGAGGAAGAAGTTCATGAACTTCACCGACGAGTACTCGGTGTGGTACCCGCCGACCAGCTCACCCTCGGCCTCCGGCAGGTCGAACGGGGCCCGGTTGGTCTCACCCACCATCGAGATGACGTAGATGATGAACGGCACGAACGCGGTCTGCACGACCATCCAGTTCGGTAGCTCGATCCACGCCGGCACCCACGCGGGCAGCGAGATGACACCGCTCTGCGCGTCGACGATGTCGGACGTCCACAGCGAACCCGACACCATGAAGACCGTGACCCAGGACAGGGCCATCGCGATCTCGTAGCTGATCACCTGCGCCGAGGAGCGCAAACCGCCGAGCAGCGGGTACGGCGAGTTGCTCGACCAGCCGCCGAGCACCAGGCCGTACACGCCCATCGACGCCATCGCGAGGAAGAACAGCGCGGCGACAGGGAAGTCCGCCAGCTGCAGCTGCGTCTTGACCCCGAACATCGTCACCTCGGGGCCGAACGGGATCACCGCGAACGCGGTGAACGCCGCGCCCGCGGAGATCGTCGGCGCGATCCAGAAGGTGATCTTGTCCACGCCGCGCGGGTTGATGTCTTCCTTGAGGATCAGCTTGATGCCGTCCGCGAGGCTCTGCAGCCAGCCCTTCGGGCCGTGCCGCTGCGGCCCGAGCCGCACCTGCATCCGCGCAACGACCTTGCGCTCGTACACGATGTTGAAGACCGTGAACAGCGTCAGGAACAGGAAGACGCCCGTCGCCTTGATGCTGACGATCCACCACGGGTCGTGCCCGAAGATGGCCCGCCCCGGCTCCTCGGCCAGCACCAGCGCAGCAGTACTCATCGGCGACCGCCTCCAGCGCTCAACGTGACGACGTCGCCGGCGTCCGCGCGCAGCTCGCTGCGCACCGCACACCCGGGACTGTTGGTCGGCAGCCAGACCACCCGGTCGGGCATCTCCGTGACGACGAGCGGCACGGTGATCGAGCCGTGCTCGGTGGCGACGGTGAGCTTGTCGCCGTCCGCCACCCCCGCCTCGGCGGCGGTCACCGCGGACACCCGCGCGTGCGCCGCCGGCGCGGTGCCGGCCAGGTACGGCTCGCCGTCCTGCAACCGGCCTGCGTCCAGCAGCAGGTGCCAGGTCGCCAGCGCCGCCTGCCCGGGCTCCGGGCGCGGCTTGGCCGCCGCCGACGCCGCCGGCGCCTCCGGCCGCGGGCCCGCCCAGACGCCGAGCTGCCGCATCTCGTGCTGTGCGGTCGCGGCGTCCGGCAGGCCGAGGTGGATGTCCATCTGGTCGGCAAGCGCGTTCAGCGCCTGCAGGTCCGACATCGACGCCCGCTGCGCGAACACCGCGTCGAACGGGCGCTCCCGGCCCTCCCAGTCGACGAACGTGCCGGGCTTCTCCGACGTCGCCGCCACCGGCAGCACGACGTCGGCGCGGTCGGTGACCGTGCTCGCACGGGTCTCCAGGCTCACCACGAACGGCGTGTGTTCCAGGGCGGCCAGTGCCTCCGCCGGGTCGGGTAGATCCGCCGGGTCGACACCGGCCACCACGAGTGCCTCGAGCTCGCCGGACCTCGCCGCCGCGAGGATGGCCGCAGTGTCCTTGCCGGCGCCGATCGGCAGGTCGCGCACCGCCCAGGTGCGCGAGACCTGCACGCGTGCCTCCGGGTCGTCGACCGGCCGGCCGCCCGGCAGCAGGTTCGGCAGCGCGCCGGCCTCGACGGCACCGCGCTCGCCCGCGCGCCGCGGGATCCACGCGAGCCGCGCACCGGTCGCGTGCGCGAGCCGTGCCGCGGCGGACAGCGCACCGGGCACAGCGGCCAGCCGCTCACCGACGAGCAGCACCGCGCCGTCACTGCGCAGCGCCTCGGCCGCCGCGACGCCCACCTCGTCCAGGCCGGCGTCCGTGCCACCGAGTACGAGCGCGTCGAGCACCTCGGGCTCGGTGCCGGGGGCGGTCTGCACGAGCGTGCCGAACGCCTTCTTCAGACCGCGGGTCTCGTACGGAGCCAGCGAGTACACCGAGGTGCGCCCCTCCCGTGCTGCCTTGCGCAGCCGCAGGAAGACGATCGGCGACTCCTCCTCCATCTCGAACCCGGCGAGCACCACCGCGGGCGCCTGCTCCAGGTCGGCGTACGTGACACCGAGGCCGGTGCCGGCGACCTGCGCGGCGAGGAAGTCCGCCTCCTCGGCCGAGTGCGGCCTGGCCCGCATGTCCACGTTGTTGGTGGCGAGCGCCGCGCGGGCGAACTTCGCGTAGCCGTAGGCGTCCTCGAGCGGCAGCCGGCCGCCGGTCAGCACGCCGGCCTTGGCGCGTGCCTTCGCCAACCCCTCGGCCGCGATGTGGAGTGCCTCCTGCCAGGACGCCGGCACGAACTTGCCGTCCTCGTCGCGTACGAGCGGAGTCTGCAACCGGTCGGGCAGCGAGTCGCTGTGGAACGCCCACCGGCCCTTGTCGCAGTTCCACTCCTCGTTCACGTCCTGGTCGTTGCCGGCCAGCCGGCGCATGACCGTGCCGCGCCTGTGGTCGGTACGTTGGGAGCACCCGGACGCGCAGTGCTCACACGTCGACGGCGTCGACACCAGGTCGAACGGCCGCGATCGGAACCGGTACGACGTGCTGGTGAGCGCGCCTACCGGGCAGATCTGCGTGGTGTTGCCGGAGAAGTACGAGTCGAACGGCTTCTCCTCGAACACGCCGACCTGCTCGAGCGCGCCGCGTTCGAGCAGCTCGATGAACGGGTCACCGGCGATCTGCTCGGAGAACCGCGTGCACCGCGCGCACAGCACGCACCGCTCGCGGTCGAGCAGCACCTCAGCGGAGATGGCGATCGGCTTCGGGTAGGTGCGCTTGACGTCGTGGAACCGCGACTCGCCCTGCCCGTTGCTCATCGCCTGGTTCTGCAACGGGCACTCGCCGCCCTTGTCGCAGACCGGGCAGTCGAGCGGGTGGTTCATCAGCAGCAGTTCCATCACACCGCGCTGCGCCTTCTCCGCGACCGCGGAGCTCTCGTGCGTCTGCACCACCATGCCGTCCATGCACGTGGTCGTGCACGACGCGGCCGGCTTCGGCATGCCCCTGCCGTTGCCCATGTCGGTGACCTCGACGAGGCACTGCCGGCAGGCACCGACCGGTTCGAGCAGTGGGTGGTCGCAGAAGCGCGGGATCGCGACGCCGATCATCTCCGCCGCGCGGATGATCAACATGCCCTTGGGCACGTCGAGGGTGGTGCCGTCGATCGTGACGGTCACCATGTCCGCCGGCCGCTCGGCAGGTGGACCCGCCTTGCCCGTAGTCACTGTCATGCGCTCTCGCTTCCCGCAAGCGCCTTCGTCTTGCCCCGCACCCGGCTGTCGAACGGGCAGCCGCCGCGTTCGTAGTGCTGGACGTACTCCTCCTTGAAGTACTTCAGCGACGAGGTCACCGGGCTCACCGCACCGTCGCCGAGGGCACAGAACGCCCGGCCGAGGATGTTCTCGGACAGGTCGAGCAGCGTCGCGAGGTCTTCCTCGCTCGCGCCGCCGGCCTCAAGCCGCTCGTAGATCTGCACGTACCAGAACGTGCCCTCCCGGCACGGCGTGCACTTCCCGCACGACTCGTGCGCGTAGAACTCCGACCACCGCCTGGCGGCGCGCACGACGCAGTCGGTGTCGTCGAAGATCATCACCGCGCTGGTGCCGTTCATCGAGCCGGCCGCGGCCACCGAGTCGAAGTCGAGCGGGATGTCGATGTGCTCGGCGGTGAACATCGGCGTGGACGAGCCACCCGGCGTCCAGAACTTCAGCTCGTGCCCGTCCCTGATGCCGCCGGCCATGTCGATCAGCTCGCGCAGCGTGGTGCCCATCGGCGCCTCGTACTGCCCGGGCCGCTTCACCCGACCGGACAGCGAGTAGATGCTCGTGCCCGGCGACTTCTCCGGCCCCATCGACTTCCACCATTCGGCGCCGTGGCGCACGATGTGCGGCACGGACGCGATGGTGCCGACGTTGTTCACCACGGTCGGCGACTGGTACAGGCCGTGCGTCGCGGGGAACGGCGGCTTCAGCCGCGGCTGGCCGCGGAAGCCCTCGAGCGAGTCGAGCAGTGCCGTCTCCTCGCCGCAGATGTACGCACCGGCGCCCGGGTGCACGGTGACCTCGAGGTCGAAACCGGAACCGAGCACGTCGGTGCCGAGGTAGCCCGCCTCGTACGCCTCGCGCACGGCGTTCTGCACCCGGCGCATCGCGTGCAGCGCCTCGCCCCTGATGTAGATGAACGCGTGGTTCGCGCGCACCGCGTAGCAGGTGATGGCGATGCCCTCGATCAGCGCGTGCGGGTCTGCGATCATCAGCGGGATGTCGCGGCAGGTGCCTGGCTCACCTTCGTCGGCGTTGACCACCAGGTAGTGCGGCTTGTCGTCACCTTGCGGGATGAAGCCCCACTTCATGCCGGTGGGGAAGCCTGCACCGCCGCGGCCGCGCAGGCTGGACTCCTTGATCAGGTCGACCAGCTCGTCCTGCGAGGTGCGCAGCGCCTTGCGCATGCCCTGGTAACCGTCGTCGTCCTCGTAGGTACGCAGCAGCCACGACTCCGGTGTCGTCCAGCGCGCGGTGAGAACCGGGGTGATCGGCACCTCAGTCCTCCTCTCCGGTCTCATCGCGAAGCCGTTCGCGTGCGTCCTCGGCGTGCTCGGCCGCCTTCCGTGCGACGCCACCGCTCGGCGGCACCTCACTGGTGACCCTCCTTGTCGTGCTGCTCTGACCGGACTGCGGCGTGGCCGGCACGTGTTCGCCTGCGCCCTCGTGCCGCTCCGCCGGGTCGATGTCGCCGGCCAGCTCGGACGCCCCCGCAACGTCGGCCATGCCGTGGCCCTCGGTGAGCCGCAGCCCGGCGAACGTCGGCTCGCCGCCGCTGCGGCCGCCGGCCAACGCGTCCTCGCGCTCGTCCGGGAAGCCGGCGAGCATCCGCTCGACCTGCTTGAAGGTGCACAGCGGCGCGCCGCGGGTCGGCGTCGGCGGCTCGCCGGCCCGCAGTGCGCGCACCACGTCCTTCGCGGACTGCTGCGTCTGCTGGTCGAAGTACTCGTAGTTGACGGTGACGACGGGCGCGTAGTCGCAGGCCGCCAGGCACTCGGCGTGCTCCAGCGTCACCTTGCCGTCCGGGGTGGTCTCGTTGCCGCCGACGCCGAGCTCGCGCTGCAGCACCTCGTAGATCTCGTCGCCGCCGAGCATCCCGCACAGCGTGTTGGTGCAGACGCTCACCAGGTACTCGCCGGTCGGCTGCCGCTTGTACATCGAGTAGAACGTCGCGACGGCGGTGACGGCCGCCTCGGAGAGGTCGAGCATCTCCGCGCAGAACTTTATGCAGGCCGGGCTGACGTACCCCTCGACCGACTGGGTCAGGTGCAGCATCGGCAGCAGCGCGGACCGCGACTTGCCCTCCGGGTAGCGCGCGATGATCTCCCGCGCCTGCGCGCGGATGTCCTCGCCGAACACCGTCTCCGTTGAGTTAGAGCTCACCTATCCACCCCACCCATCACCGGGTCGACGCTCGCCACACCGACGATCACGTCGGCGACCATGCCGCCCTCGACCATCACCGGCACCGCCTGCAGGTTGTGGAACGAGGGGTCGCGCATGTGCACCCGGTACGGCCTGGTGCCGCCGTCGGAGACGACGTGCACGCCGAGCTCGCCCTTCGCCGACTCGGTCGGCACGTACGCCTGCCCGGCGGGCACGCGGAAGCCCTCGGTCACCAGCTTGAAGTGGTGGATGAGCGCCTCCATCGAGGTGCCCATGATGTGCCTGATGTGGTCCAGCGAGTTGCCCTGCCCGTCGGAGCCCACGGCCAGCTTGGCTGGCCAGGCGATCTTCGGGTCGTCGACCATCACCGGCTGCTCTCCCGGCGGACCGAGCCGGTCGAGGCACTGCTCGACGATGTTCAGCGACTCCTTCATCTCCTCCAGCCGGATCAGGTACCTGTCGTACGCGTCCGCGCCGGTGCCGGTGACCACGTTGAACTCGTAGTCCTCGTAACCGCAGTACGGCTCGGCCTTGCGCAGGTCCCACGGCACCCCGGTCGACCGCAGCACCGGGCCGGTGACGCTCAGCGCCATGCAGCCGGGGAGGTCGAGCACGGAGACGCCCTTGGTGCGGCCGATGAAGATCGGGTTGCCGTTGAGCAGCTTCTCGTAGTCGGGCAACCGGTGCTTGCGCATGATGCCGATGAACTCACGGATCTTCTCCGTGGCGCCTTCCGGCAGGTCCTGCAGCACGCCGCCTGGCCGGATGTACGCGTGGTTCATCCGCAGCCCGGTGATCATCTCAAACAGGTCGAGGATGGTCTCGCGTTCCCTGAACCCGAACGTCATGACGGTCAGCGCGCCGATCTCCATGCCGCCGGTGGCGATCGCCACGATGTGCGAGGAGATTCGGTTGAGCTCCATCAACATGACCCGGATGACGTTCGCGCGCTCCGGGATGTCGTCCTCGATGCCGAGCAGCCGCTCCACAGAAAGGCAGTAGGCCAGCTCGTTCGCCAGCGGTGTCAGGTAGTCGGCCCTCGTGACGAAGGTGACGCCCTGGGTGTACGTGCGGTACTCGCAATTCTTCTCGATACCCGTGTGCAGGTAGCCGAGGCCGAGCCGGCACTCCGTGCACGTCTCGCCGTCCAGCGCGAGCATCAGCCGCAGCACGCCGTGCGTGGACGGGTGCTGCGGACCCATGTTGACGACGAGGTGGCCCTCTTCGTCCTCGGCCACGGCGTCCGTGATGCTGTCCCAGTCGCCGCCGGTGACGGTGAACACGCGGCCCTCGTCGCCGGCCCCTGCGTCCGCGTAGAGATCTGACGTCTCAGTCATGTCAGTTGTACGCTCTCCGCTCGTCGGGCGGCGGGATGGACGCGCCCTTGTACTCCACGGCAATGCCACCGAGTGGGTAGTCCTTGCGCTGCGGGTGGCCAACCCAGTCGTCCGGCATCTGGATCCTCGTCAGCGCCGGGTGGCCGTCGAAGACGATGCCGAAGAAGTCGTACGTCTCGCGCTCGTGCCAGTTGTTGCCCGGGTACACGTCGACGAGCGAGGGGATGTGCGGGTCGGCGTCCGGGCACGACACCTCGACCCTGATCCGCCGGTTGTGCGTGATGGACAGCAGCGGGTAGACCGCGTGCAGCTCGCGGCCGGTGTCCATCGGGTAGTGCACCCCGGAGACGCCGAGGCACATCTCGTAGCGCAGATCCGGGTCGTCGCGCAGCACAGTCGCCACCTCGACCAGCCGCTCCCGCTTCACGTGGAAGGTGATCTCGCCCCGATGTACGACGACCTGCTCGATCGCGTCGCCGTAACCGTGGTACGCGCCCTCGAACGCGTCCGCGATCTCGTCGAAGCCCTCGCCGTACGGACGCTGCGCCGGACCGGGGAACGGCACCGGCTTGCGCAGCCTGCCGTACCCGGAGGTGTCGCCGGTGTCGCGGTTGCCGAACATCCCGCGCGCGTACGTCGGGCGCGCCGACGCGTCACTGTCCCGCTTCTCCGGGACGTTGTCTTCCGTCACCAGCCGACCCCTCGTGAACCCGACGTCGGCAGGGCCTCGAGGGCGGCGCGCTCCGCCTCCTCTTCGACCTGCTCCCTGTGCACGCCGAGCTTCTCGTTCTCGATCTTGTCGTGCAGCTTGAGGATCGCGTCGATCAACATCTCCGGCCGCGGCGGGCAGCCGGGCAGGTAGATGTCGACGGGCACGACGTGGTCGACGCCCTGCACGATCGCGTAGTTGTTGAACATGCCGCCGCTGCTCGCGCAGACGCCCATGGAGAGCACCCACTTCGGGTTCGGCATCTGGTCGTAGACCTGCCGGAGCACCGGCGCCATCTTCTGGCTGACCCGGCCGGCGACGATCATCAGGTCGGCGCTACGCGGCGAGGCGCGGAACACCTCCATGCCGAACCTGGCCAGGTCGTAGCGGGGGCCGCCGGACGTCATCATCTCGATCGCGCAGCAGGCGAGCCCGAAGGTCGCCGGCCACAACGACGAGCGGCGACACCACCCGACCGCCTTCTCCACGGTGGTGAGCAGGAAACCGCTCGGCAGCTTCTCCTCGATGCCCATCAGTAGGTCTCCTCGTCTCCTACGTCCACTCGAGCCCGCCGCGCCGCCAGACGTAGGCGTAGGCGACGAGCACCGTGAGGAGGAACAGCACCATCTCGACCAGACCGAACAGCCCGAGCTGGTCGAACGCGACCGCCCACGGGTACAGGAAGATGATCTCGATGTCGAAGATGATGAAGAGCATCGCGGTGAGGTAGTACTTCACCGGGAACCGCCCGCCGCCGACCGGCTGCGGTGTCGGCTCGATGCCACACTCGTACGCTTCGACCTTCGCCCGGTTGTAGCGCTTGGGCCCGGTAATCGCGCCTAGCACCACCGTAACGGCTGCGAAGCCGAATGCGAGTACGGCGAGTACGAGGATGGGAACATAGAGACTCATCTCGTCCTCCTCTCCGCACCGGGCGTGCCGGTGCCTCCATCGCCTGCGTGGCCGCGCCGGGCGATCAGTCTAGGACCGCGGCCACCTCGGGCCCTGGCCGGGATCATGCCGCCGGGGCGAGCTTGGTCATGGCATTGATGACCCTGTCGGCCGCGTCACCGCCTCGTGGATCGGTGAGGTTGGCCAGCATCTTCAACGTGAACCGCATCAGGGTGGGATGCGGGAGCCCGTGCCTGGTCGCGACCTTCATTAAGTGCGGGTTGCTGATCATCCTCACGAAGATCCTGCCAAGCGTGTAGTAGCCGCCGTACCTCGCCTTGAGCTGCTGCGGGTACGCCTCGAGCACGCGCTCCCTCGCGCCGGCCGTCGGGCGCGCCAGCGCCTGCACCACGGTGTCGGCGGCGATCTCCGCGGACTCCATGGCGTACGCGATGCCCTCGCCGTTGAACGGGTTCACCAGGCCGCCGGCGTCGCCAAGGAGCAGCATCCCGTTGGAGTAGGCGGGGGTGCGGTTGAGGCCCATCGGCAGCGCCGCGCCCCTGATCTTGCCGACCGCGTGCGGCTCGGTGAACTGCCACTCCTCCGGCATGGCGCCCAGCCAGCGCTTCAGCAGGTCGCGGTAGTCGACGTGCTTGAACGACGCCGAGGCGTTCAGGATGCCGACACCCACGTTGGACGTGCCGTCGCCGACGCCGAACACCCAGCCGTAGCCGGGCAGCAGCTTCTCGCCGTCCCACAGCTCTAGCCACGACTCCAGCCAGTCGTCATCGTGGCGCGGGCTCTCGTAGTAGCGCCGGTACGCCACGCCCATCGGCCGGTCCTCGCGGCGGCGCAGGCCCATGGCGATGGACAGCCGGGTGGAGTTGCCGTCGCACGCGAGCACCAGCGGCGCGCGGTACTCGACCTCGGCGCCGTCCCGCTTGGCGGTGACGCCCTGGATCCGCCCGCTGCGGTCGTCCACGATCGGGCCGGTGACGTTGGTCTGCTCGAGCAGCCGCGCGCCGGCCTTCTCCGCGTGCCTGGCCAGCGTCTCGTCGAAGTCCAGCCGGGTGCGGACGAGGCCGTAGTCGGGGTACTCGGCCAGCTCGGGCCAAGGCAGCTCCAGCCGCATGCCGCCGCCGTAGATGCGCAGCCCCTGGTTGCGGATCCAGCCGTCGGCCTCGTCGATGCCGATGCCCATCTGCACCAGCTGCTTCACGGCCCGCGGGGTGAGGCCGTCGCCGCACACCTTCTCCCTGGGGAAGGCCGTCTTCTCCAGCACGAGGACGTCGAGGCCGGCCTGGGCGAGGTAGTAAGCGGCCGTCGAACCCGAAGGGCCAGCGCCGACGACGATGACATCTGCGGCCTCTGCCCCCGGTGTTATCTCGGCCGCTGTCTGCGCCTGGTTGCTCATGCCCGCCTCGTTCTGCCCACCGAAGATCGAGTGCACTTGTGAATCGCTTCACGAGTTGCCAGTCGCCAGCGTACTCCTGCCCCTCGGCGCGCGCCCGCCACCCCATGACTCACCGTTTACCCTCCCGTCCCCGGGCCGCTACCAGGGCCGCCGGTACGGTCTGCCGTATGGCGGACTCCAGCGACCCGCGCTCCGGGCAGGGCACGCACGAGCACGTGGCTGACCCCCGCAACGACGACATCCTCATCTACGTCAACGGCGAGCTGAAGCGGCGCGACCAGGCGGTGGTCTCGGTCTTCGACGCGGGCTTCGTGCTCGGCGACGGCGTCTGGGAGGGGCTGCGCATCCACCGCGGCCACCCGACGTTCCTCGACCGGCACCTGGACCGGCTGTACGAGGGCGCGAAGGCGATCGCGCTGGACGTGGGGCTCGGCCGCGAGCAGCTCACCGACGCGATCTACACGACGCTTCGCGCCAACGACATGGCCGACGGCGTGCACGTCCGGCTGATGGTCACCCGCGGGCCGAAGAGCACGCCGTACCAGGACCCGCGGGCGAGTGCCGGCCCGGCGACTGTGGTGATCATCGCCGAGCACAAGGAGCCGCTGCCGCAGACCGTCCGCGACGGCATCACGCTGTTCACCGTGCACGTGCGCCGCAGCTCGCCGGACATCCTCGACCCGAAGCTGAACGCGCACAGCAAGCTCAACGACATCACTGCGTGCATCCAGGCGTACACGGCCGGTGCCGAAGAGGCGCTGATGCTCGACCCGCACGGCTTCGTCGCCACCTGCAACTCCACGCACTTCTTCGTGGTGCGCCACGACGACGGCGAACCCGAGGTGTGGACGTCGTCCGGGGAGTACTGCCTCGGCGGCATCACCCGCGGCAACGTGCTCAGGGTCTGCCGCCAGGCCGGTATCCCCGCGTTCGAGAAGCCGTTCAGCCTCACCGACGTGTACGGCGCCGACGAGGCGTTCGTCACCGGCACGTTCGCCGGCCTGGTGCCCGTGCGCGAGGTGGACGGCCGGGTGATCGGCGCCGGCAGCCGCGGGCCGGTGGTCGAGCGCCTGCAGCGGCTGTACGCCGACCTGGTGACCGCGGACGTCGCGGCACGGGCGGAGGTCGCGTCGTGACCCCCGTACGGCTCGCCATGTGGTCCGGCCCGCGGAACATCTCCACCGCACTGATGCGGTCGTGGGAGAACCGGCCGGACGCAGTGGTGGTGGACGAGCCGCTGTACGCGTACTACCTGGCCACCACCGGGCTGGACCACCCGGGCAGGGACGAGGTGGTCGCAACCGGCGAGACCGACTGGCGGCGGGTCGTCGACATGCTGCTCGGGCCGGTGCCGCCCGGCACCGCGCTGTTCTACCAGAAGCACATGACCGGGCACCTGCTCCCCGAGGTCGACCGCGGCTGGGTGCGCGACCTCACCAACGTGATCCTGATCCGCGACCCCCGCGAGGTGGTGGCGTCGTACACGAAGGCCAGGCAGACCATCACGCCCGAGGACATCGGGCTACCCCAGCAGGTGCGGCTGTACGACGAGCTCGCCGCCGACGGGCTCGCCCCGCCGGTCGTCGACGCCGCGGACTTCCTCCGCGACCCGGCGAGCCACCTGCGGGCGCTGTGCGCGTACGCGGGCGTGGAGTTCACCGACCGGATGCTGCACTGGCCGGCCGGGCCGCGGGACAGCGACGGAGTGTGGGCGAAGCACTGGTACGCGACGGTCGAGAAGTCGACCGGGTTCGAGCCGTACCGGCCCCGCGAGCCGCAGCTGGCGGGCGCTGCCGCCGAGGTGGCGGCCGCGTGCCGCCCGCACTACGAGCGACTGCGGGAGCACCGGCTGCAGCTGTGACAGCCGCGGGCGCTCTGCACCTTCCGTCGTACCTCGGCGCCGCACTTCACCCGCCGGCCGCCGCCCGGATATCCTCACCCCACCCGAGCCAGCGAGCGAATCGAGAGCGCGTCCCATGCCTCCCGCGGACAAACCACTCCCCGCCGAGATCGACACGACCAAGCCGAGCCTCGCGCGCGTCTACGACGCGATGCTCGGCGGCAAGGACAATTTCGACGTCGACCGCGACCTGTACGAGAAGATGTCGGAGCTGGTGCCAGAGACGCGCCAGATCGCCTGGGACAACCGGGCGTTGCTTAACCGGGTCGTCAGGTGGCTGTCGAACACCCCGGGGATCGACCAGTTCATCGACGTCGGCTCCGGACTGCCTACCGCAGAGAACACGCACGAGGTAGCGCTGCGCGCCAACCCGGACGCAACCGTCGTCTACGTCGACAACGACCCTTCGGTGTGTGCACACGGGCGTGCGCTGCTCGAGGACAGCGACCACACCTACTTCACCGCCGCTGATCTCACCGACCCCGACGCCATCTTCGGCAGTGACGTGGTCACGGCGCACATCGACCTGGACCGACCGATAGCGGTGCTGCACTTCCTCACCCTGCACCACATCGCCGACCACGCGGAGGTGGAACGCGTGGTGCAGCGGTACGTCGAGCTGATGCCCGCGGGCTCGTACCTCGCCCTGACACACTTCCAACAAGCGGACGGGAGCACAGAGGAGGGCCGGCGGTTCCTCGAAGCCGCGAGCCGGTACCGCGCGTCGTCGCCGGGATTCACCGCTCGTACGAAGGAACAGCTGGAGAGCATGATGCGCGGCCTGGAGCTCGTCGAACCCGGCCTGGTACCGGTGGTCGACTGGTGGCCGGACGGGCCGGCAACCGCACCCCGCTCGTTCGCGGACTTCCTCATCGGCGGTGTAGGCCGCAAACCCTGAAGGGCGTGTCCCGCGTCATGGCTGAACACGAGTGGCAGCCGCCCACCGGAGTCGACACCAGCAGTCCCAACCTCGCGCGCGTGTACGACTCGCTGCTCGGCGGCAAGGACAACTTCGAGGTCGACCGTGAGCTGCACCGGCAGCTCGAACAGCTGGTGCCGGAGATCGGCGACGTCGCGCGCGAGAACCGGAAGTGGCTCGGCCGCGCCGTGCGCTGGCTCGTACGAGTGGCCGGCGTCGACCAGTTCCTCGACCTCGGCTCCGGCCTGCCCACCACGCAGAACACACACGAGATCGCGCAGGCCGTCGACCCGGACAGCATCGTCGTCTACGTCGACAACGACCCGACGGTCATCGCGCACGGCCGGGTGCTGCTCGACGACAACGACCGGTCGTTCTTCTGCCCCGGCGACCTCGCCGACCCTGCGGCGGTGTTCGACCACCCGGTGGTCAAGGAGCACCTCGACCTGGACCGACCGATCGGACTGCTGCACGGCCTCACCCTGCACCACATCGCCGAGCTGGAACGCGCGCAACAGGTGATGGTCGGGTACGTCGAGCGGCTGCCGGTCGGCTCGTACGTGGCGATGAGCAACATCGGCCGACCGGCAGAAGACTCACCGGAAGCCGGCCGGGTGTTCGAAGGGGTGGAGCGGCTGCGCGAGATCGCCGGCGGCTTCACCCTGCGCAGCCACGACGAGCTCGCCACCCTGCTGCCCGGCCTTGAACCCGTCGAGCCCGGCCTGGCCGTCGCCAGCGACTGGTGGCCGGAGGGCCCGCGCCCGGACCGGCTGCCCTACGCACTCACCCTGTTGGTCGCCGGCGTAGCACGCAAGGCCTAGCCTCGATCCTGCACGCGCGGTCGGCACGCTCGGGCCACTTCGAGCAGATCGACATTCTGCCAGTAATAGTGGGGCGAAGGAGTTCGGGATAAACGTGTTGTTCGCGCTGGCCGGTGCCGCCGCCATCACCTACGGGGTCCTGGGACTCAACAACGACACCGTGAAGTGCGGCGGCGATGTGCTGAGCCCGGCGATACATGTATGACCTGGGCGGGCGACAGCTCGACGCACAGGACGTACGCCGAACAGGCCGCGCACAACGACTACCAGGATCGCCTGGTAATAGGCGGTGGGGTCCTAGGCATCGTGGTCGGCGCGGCGGGAGGCGCCTTTCAAGTCCGTAAAGTACGGCGCCGAGGGATCGCAACACGGTCTGAGCACCCCTGACGGCGTACGCGGGTATCCTCGCCGGCAACACCGAAGTTGCACGACGGACGGGGGCCATGCCTGCTGGTTCGCTGCCACCGCAGACCGACACGACCAAACCGAGCATCGCGCGCGTCTACGACGCGTTCCTCGGCGGTAAGGACAACTTCGAGGTCGACCGCGAGGTGTGCGCCAAGCTCGTCGAGTTCAACCCGGACGCGCCCTACCTCGCCCGCGACAACCGCCGGTGGGTGCGGCGAGTGGTGCGCTGGTTGGCCCGCGACGTCGGCGTGGACCAGTTCCTCGACCTCGGCTCCGGCCTGCCCACCGTGGAGAACACGCACGAGGTCGCACAGCGCATCAACCCGGACGCCATCGTCGGCTACGTCGACAACGACCCGACGGTGATCGCGCACGGCCGGGCGCTGCTCGAGGACAACGAGAACACCGTCTTCTGCGGCGGCGACCTCACCCAGCCGGCGCAGCTGCTCGACGACCCACCGTCGCGAACCACCTGGAGTTCGACCGCCCGATCGCCGTGCTGCACTGCCTCACCCTGCACCACATCCCCGACCAGCAGCAGGCGGAGCGGATCGTCGCCGGCCACGTCGACCGGCTGGCAAGCGGCTCGTTCGTCGCCCGCACGCACAACCGGCTGCCGGAGCCGGACGACGAGCGGCGACCCAGGTTCATGGAGTTCGTGGCGGAGTACCGCGAGGCAGCCCCGGCTACACCCCGCGGCCGCAGAAGGACATCCCCCGCCGCGCGACCTGGCCGAGTTCGTCTGCGGCGCGGTGGCGAGGAAACCCTGAACGCACCCGTCGCCCACGGGGATGCAGGGCGACGGGCACGGACCAGCTACGGGAGCGTCGCGAAGGCGCGGCGGGCTTGGGTGTCGACGAGGTACCTGGCGTAGCCGGGGATGGTGAGGAAGGTCGGGTACTCCTCGCTCAGGGCGACCTCCTCGAACAGCTTGCGCGCGTCCGCGAACCGGTTGGCCGGGCCGGAAGCGTCCGTGCGGGTGCGCTCCTCGTCGTCCAGGATCTGCCGCACGAGTTCCGCGGTCACCTGACGGCCGTCGTCGAGCCGGGTGCCGTGGTTGATCCACTGCCACACCTGCGACCTGGAGATCTCCGCGGTCGCGGCGTCCTCCATCAGGTTGTTGATCGCGGCCGCACCGTTGCCCCGTAGCCAGGACTCGATGTACGCCAGCCCGATGCCGACGTTGGCGCGCAGGCCCTGCTCGGTCACCGAACCGGGCGTGGACGCGACGTCGAGCAGCTGTCGAGCGGTCACCTCGACGTCCTCGCGCAGCCGGTCGATCTGGTTCGGCAAGCCAGCGAGCACGCCGTCGAAGATCTCGCGCACCGGCGGCACCAGGTCGGGGTGCGCGACCCAGGAGCCGTCGAAGCCGTCAGCGGCCTCGCGCTCCTTGTCACCGCGCACCTGCTCGAACGCCTTCGCGTTCACCTCGGCGTCGCGCCGGCTCGGGATGAACGCCGACATGCCACCGATCGCGTGCGCAGAACGGCGATGGCAGGTGCGCACCAACAGTTCGGTGTACGCCCGCATGAACGGCACGGTCATCGTCACCGCCGAGCGGTCCGGCAGCACGTACGCGTCACCGCGGGTGCGGAAGTTCTTTATGACGCTGAAGATGTAGTCCCAGCGTCCCGCGTTCAAGCCCGCCGAGTGCTCGCGCAGCTCGTAGAGGATCTCCTCCATCTCGAACGCCGCGGTGATCGTCTCGATCAGCACGGTCGCACGGATGGTGCCGCGCGGGAGGCCGAGCAGCTGCTGCGCCAGCACGAACACGTCATTCCACAGCCTGGCTTCCTCGTGGCTCTCCAGCTTCGGCAGGTAGAAGTACGGGCCGAGCCCGCGGTCGAGCTGCCGCTGCGCGCAGTGGAAGAAGTACAGCCCGAAGTCCACCAGGCTGGCGGAGATCGGCTCGCCACCGATCAGCAGGTGCTTCTCGCTGAGGTGCCAACCACGCGGCCGCACCACGATGGTGGGCATGTCGTCGCCGAGCCGGTACTCCTTGCCCTCAGGCGTGACGAAGTCGATGGTCCGGTCGAGCGCGTCCTTCAGGTTCAGCTGACCCTCGACCATGTTCGACCAGGTCGGGCTGTTCGCGTCCTCGAAGTCGGCCAGCCACACCTTTGCGCCGGAGTTCAGCGCGTTCACGGTCATCTTCTTCTCGGTCGGCCCGGTGATCTCCACCCGGCGGTCGACCAGGCCGGGAGCCGGCGGGGCCACCCGCCAGGTCATGTCCTCCCTGATCCGCCTGGTGTCCTCGCGGAAGTCGAGGTCCACCCCGGACGCGATCCGCCTCCTGCGCTCGGCGCGTGCCGTGAGCAGCTCGTGCCTGCGCTCCGCGAACGCGCCGTGCAACCGGGCGACGAAGTCCAGCGCCGCCGGCGTGAGGATCTCGCCGAACCGCTCACCACTCGGCCCGACCACGTCGATCGTCCCGCTGCCCGGCGCAAGCCCGCGCCGGGTACGAGAGCGATTCGCCAGCATCGTGCTCATGCGCGACCGCCTCCATCACAACGGTCGGTCGACATGCTGTGTCGCGCACGCGACCGACTGCGCCATCCCGAACCTCCGGCAGGTGCCGCGGCGATGTCAGCTGCGGTACTCACCGCACCGCGACCCCTACCTCCGGCTCGCTCGTCGAGCTCCTTCGCTGGCGTGCTCATTGGAACTGCTCCTCTTCGGTCGAGCCGACGAGGGCCAGGGTGCCGGCGTCCGGGTTGATGGCGGTGCTCACCTGGTCGAAGTAGCCGGTGCCCACCTCGCGCTGGTGCTTCACGGCCGTGTACCCGTCGTCGACGGCGGCGAACTCGGCGTTCTGCAGCCGGACGTACGCGGGCATGCCCTCGTCCGCGTAGCCGCGCGCGAGCTCGTACATCGAGTGGTTGAGCGCGTGGAAGCCGGCCAGGGTTATGAACTGGAACCTGTACCCCATCGCGCCCAGCTCGCGCTGGAACTTGGCGATGGTGTCCTCGTCGATGTGTGCGCTCCAGTTGAACGACGGCGAGCAGTTGTACGCCAGCATCTTCTCCGGGTACTTCTCGTGCACGGCGTCGGCGACCTTGCGGGCGAACTCCAGGTCCGGCGTGCCGGTCTCCACCCAGAGCATGTCGCAGTACGGCGCGTACGCGAGGCAGCGGGCAATGACCGGCTCGATGCCGCCCTGCACGCGGTGGAAGCCCTCGCTGGTGCGCTCGCCGGTGAGGAACGGCCGGTCGCGCTCGTCCACGTCGCTCGTGATCAGGTTCGCCGCGAGCGAGTCGGTGCGGGCGACCACCAGGCTGGGCACGCCGCTGACGTCCGCCGCCAGCCGGGCCGCGTTCAGCGTCCGGATGTGCTGCGCCGTTGGCACCAGCACCTTGCCGCCCATGTGGCCGCACTTCTTCTCCGAGGCCAGCTGGTCCTCGAAGTGCACACCGGCCGCGCCGGCGGCGATCATGCCGCGCATCAGCTCGAACGCGTTGAGCGGGCCACCGAAGCCGGCCTCCGCGTCCGCGACGATCGGCGCGAGCCACTCGGTGTCGCCGGCCGGGTTCTCGACGAAGTCGACCTGGTCGGCGCGCATCAGCGCGTTGTTGATCCGGCGCACGACGGCCGGCACGGAGTTCGCCGGGTACAGGCTCTGGTCCGGGTAGGTCTGGCCGCCGAGGTTCGCGTCCGCCGCGACCTGCCAGCCGGAGAGGTAGATCGCCTTCAGCCCGGCACGCACCATCTGCACGGCCTGGTTGCCGGTCAGCGCGCCGAGCGCGTGCACGTAGTCCTCGGTGTGCAGCAGCTCCCACAGCCGGTCGGCGCCGCGGCGGGCGAGGGTGCACTCCTCGACCACCCGGCCGCGCAGCCGCACGACGTCCTCGGCCGAGTACGTGCGCTCTACGCCGTGCCACCGCGGGTCGGCGTCCCAGGAACGGGCCAGCCGCTGTGCGGCCTGCTCGAGGTGGGTGCGGTTCGACGTGCCGTTCTCGGTCGGTGCGGTCATCGGATACTCCCCGAAGTCGTCAGTAGAGGGATATCTATGACTCTCGCCGCAATCCTTGGCCGCCTTCAACAGAATCTGGATGAAAAAAATGCACTTCTTTCGATAGAGTGAAGCCATGACCGACCCGTCGACGGTGGACGTCCTCACCTTGGGCCAGCGGCTGCGGCACGCCCGCCAGCGCAGGGGCTGGACGCTCGCCGAACTCAGCAGAGCCACCGGGCGCACTTCGTCCCAGCTGTCCCAGGTGGAGAACGGCAAACGCGAGCCGCGGCTGTCGATGCTGCAGCAGCTCGCCGACGCGCTCGAGGTGCCGATGAGCGACCTGCTCGGCACCAACCCGCCGAGCCGCCGCGCGGCGCTGGAGATCAGCGTGGAGCGTGCGCAGCGGGGGCCGCTCTACTCGGCACTCGGGCTGCCGAAGGTCAAGATCAGCAAGCGCACACCCACCGAGGTGCTCGAGGCGCTCGCCGGGCTGCAGGCCGAGCTCGACCGCAGGATCAACGAGCAGGCCGCAACCCCGGAGGAGGCGCGGCGGGCGAACACCGAGCTGCGCGACCAGATGCGGGCGAGGAACAACTACTACGAGCAGATCGAGCAGGCCGCCGCCGGCATCCTCGACACCGTCGGGTACTCCGGCGGGCCGTTGTCGCACCACGTGATCTCCGACATCGCCGGCCACCTCGGCTTCACTCTGCACCACGTGCGCGACCTGCCGCACTCCACCAGGTCCGTCATCGACCTGAAGAACCACCGGATCTACCTGCCGCAGACACACACCGCGGGCGGCCACGACCCGCGCGGTGTGGTGCTGCAGGCGCTGGGTTCCGTGGTGCTCAAGCACAGCGACCCGGACAGCTTCGCCGACTTCCTCAGGCAGCGCGTCGAGACCAACTACCTCGCCGCGGCACTGCTGGTGCCGGAACGGCAGGCGGTGGACTTCCTGCGGCGGGCCAAGCAGGACCGCAACCTCGCCGTGCAGGACTTGCGCGACGTCTTCGCCGTGTCGTACGAGACGGCGGCACACCGCTTCACCAACCTCGCTACCCACCACCTCGGCATCCCCGTGCACTTCATGCGGGTGCACGAGAACGGCACGCTCTACAAGGCGTACGAGAACGACGGCGTCGACTTCCCCACCGACCCGACGGGCGCGGTGGAGGGCCAGCTGGCGTGCCGGAAGTGGGCGTCGCGGGTGGCGTTCGGCGTGCAGGACAAGTTCGCGCCGTACTACCAGTACACCGACAACCCGCGCGGCACGTACTGGTGCAGTGCACGCACCGAGCCCGCGGCTGAGGGCGAGTTCTCCATCACCGTGGGCGTGCCGTACGTGCACTCGAAGTGGTTCCGCGGCCGCGACACCACGCACCGCACGAAGTCGTGGTGCCCGGAGGAGAGCTGCTGCCGCGCCGCACCGCGGCAGCTGGCCGACCAGTGGGCCGGCTTCGCCTGGCCGAGCGCCCGCGCGCACTCACACCTGCTGGCCGCGCTGCCGCCCGGCACGTTCCCCGGCGTCGACGACACCGAGGTCTACGCGTTCCTCGACCGGCACTCCCCGGACGGCGACGACACCTGACCGGGGCTGCGGCGGGCCCGGGCGCTGGTAGCGTTCCTGGGCGTGTCGGCGAATCCGAACGAACCCACGCGGCCGCGGTCGCTGGCCGTCATCGTGGACGGCAACACCATGCAGTTCGAGCCCGGCCAGGCGGTGGTCGTCGGCCGCACCCAGGACTCCGCGCTCTTCCTCGACGACCCGCGGGTCTCCCGCCAGCACGCCAGGATCCAGTACGAGGAGGGCGGCTGGATCCTGCGCGACCTGGGCAGCCGCAACGGCACCTTCGTCGGGCCGACCCGGGTCGTACGGCTGAGCATCGCCGAGCCCTGCGCCGTACGGTTCGGCAACCCGACCACAGGGCCGCTGGCCATCCTGCAGCCGGTCGGCGACGGTTCGACGGTCACCGGGTACCGGCCGCCACAGCCGACCACGGCACAGCTGCAGGAGCGCGAACCCGACGTCGTACACCCGATCGGCCCGCGGGTACGGCTCGGCCGGGACGGCGACAACGACATCGTGCTCGGCGACCTGCTCGTCTCCGGCCATCACGCGGAGGTCCGCCGCAGCGGGCAGGGCTTCGAGATCATCGACCTGAACAGTCGCAACGGCACGTACCTCAACGGTCAGCGCGTCACGCAGGCGCCGTTCACGCCTGGCGACCTCGTGTCGGTCGGCCACCACCAGTTCGTACTGCAGGAGGAGCAGCTGCGGCAGTACGTGGACTCCGGGCGGGTCTCGCTGTCCGCCGACGACCTCAGCGTCACCGTGGAGGGCGGCACGGTGATCCTGGACCGGGTCGGGTTCACCCTCGACGAGTGCAGCCTGCTCGCCGTCGTCGGGCCGTCAGGCGCCGGCAAGTCGACCATGCTGAACGCCCTCACCGGCGCGAAGCCCGCGCAGGCCGGCCGGGTGGTGTACGAGGGCCGCGACCTCTACGACAACTACGAGGACCTGCGCCACCGGATCGGCCTGGTACCGCAGGACGACATCCTGCACCGGCAGCTCACCGTCAAGAAGGCACTGGAGTACGCGGCCGCGCTGCGTTTCCCCGACGACGTGAAGAGGCGCGAACGCGACGTGCGGATCGCGGAGACCTGTGCGTCGCTCGGCCTCACCGAGCACTTCCACAAACGGATCGACAAGCTCTCCGGCGGGCAGCGCAAGCGCGTCTCCGTCGCGCTCGAGCTGCTCACCCAGCCGTCGCTGCTGTTCCTGGACGAGCCGACGTCCGGTCTCGACCCCGGCCTGGACAAGCAGGTGATGACCGAGCTGCGCAGGCTCGCCGACGACGGCCGCACGGTCATCGTCGTCACGCACAGCGTGCTCAGCCTCGACCTGTGCGACCGGGTGCTGCTGCTCGCGCCAGGCGGCAAGACCGCGTACTTCGGCCCGCCGGGCGAACCGCTGCTCGAACACTTCGGCGTCACCGACTACGCGTCGGTCTTCCAGATGGTCACCGACGACCCGGAGCACTGGCAGCACGCGTACCGCCGTTCCCCGCACTACCGGCAGTACGGTGGCGCGCCGCAGACCCACAACGCGTTCGAGCGCGCGACCAGCTCGGTCGGCCCGGCGGCGGCACGGCGGCAGCAGAACGTCTTCCGCCAGTTCGGCATCCTCTGCCGGCGGATGGTCTCCGTGCTGACGGCCGACAAGCCGTACGCGGCCTTCATGTTCGGGCTGCCGCTCGCACTTGCGTTGCTCGCCCACGCCGTGCCCGGCGACAACGGTCTCGCGCAACCGCCTGGCATACCTGGCCGCACGATCGAGGCACAGCAGCTGCTCGTCGTGCTCATCGTCGGCGCGGCGTTCATGGGCACGGCCGTCGCCATCAGGGAGCTGGTCGGCGAGGTCGCCATCTACCGGCGGGAACGATCCGTCGGCCTGTCA
Organism: Streptosporangiales bacterium; assembly: GCA_009379825.1. Lineage (NCBI taxonomy): Bacteria > Bacillati > Actinomycetota > Actinomycetes > Streptosporangiales > Streptosporangiales bacterium. Next base: position 10,789 of record WHTA01000021.1, on the reverse strand, counting down.
CCGACGGCGTACCTGTTCAGCAAGCTGTTCGTGTTCGGCGTCGTCAACGTCGTGCAGGCGATCATGCTCGTGCTGCTCGGCATCGCCGGTCGCGACTTCCCGAAGGGCCCGGTGCTGCTGCCGTACGGCTGGTGGGAGGTCACCGCCGCGATCGCGCTGCTGGCCATCGCGTCGACGGTGCTCGGGTTGCTGATATCCGCGCGCGTGACGAGCAACGAGCAGACGATGCCGGTGCTGGTGCTCGTCATCATGGGCCAACTGGTGTTCTGCGGCGGCCTGTTCAAGATCGTCGACCGCGCCGGCCTCGAACAGCTCGCGTGGCTGATGCCCGGCCGATGGGCGTACGCCGCCGCAGCCGTCACCGTAGACCTGCGCGAGAGCATGCTGGTGGAGTACAAGGACCCGCTGTGGGAGCACACAGCGGACGCCTGGCTGGTCGCCATGGGCATCCTGCTGCTGCAAACGGTGCTGCTGGTCATGGCCACCAGGCTGATGCTGCGAGTCCACGAGCCTTCGCACAAGCAACGCACCCCGGGACGCCCGCAGCGCCCCGCGAACGACGCGGCCGGCGCACCCACCGGCCAGCAGCCAGCACAGCCACCGCCACCGGGCGACGTGCCGGCGCCGGGGCTGCCGCCGGCGCACACCACGGTCGCGCGGCCGGATGGGCGTCCGGTGCCGCCACCGCCGCCGGTGCGGCCACCGCCACCACCACGGCACGGCCCGCCGCCTGGCTGAGTCAGGGCTCTCGGTCGTGCTCGCGGCTGGGGTCGTGGTCGCGGGGGCGCGGGCGGCGGTCCCTGCTCAACCGGTTGCTGCGCCTGCTCCGCTCGATCCGTGCGCGGGGGAAGTGCACCTGCTGGTCGTCCGCGGTACGGAAGTGGCTCTCCAGGCCAAGCCTGCGGTCGCGCTCCTGCTGCCATGCGCGGCCGGCCCGCAGGTTGACGCCGACGCCGCGTGTGTCCGGCTGGAACAACCGGTCGATCAGCTGGTGCAGCCCGCTCGACCCGCCCGCCGCACGGTCGAACTCGTACACCGCGAGCAGCTCGGTGGTCGCGCGGACGGCGGCGCTCACGGTTCCGCTCTCCAGCGGCGGCCGGTCGAACCGCTGGTCGTGGGTGTCGCGCAGCACCGGGTGGAAGACGTTCAGCGACTGCACCGGCGCGTTCGGGTCACCGCCGTAGACGGCGTCGCCGCGCCAGGTGTGCGCCCCCGAGTAGCTGTCCTGCACCGCGTGGACGGCCGCACCCAGGTGCACCATCTCCGCGCGGCCGCCGGCCGTCGCGGCGAGCAGCTCGGCCAGCACGTACTCCTTGACCAGCCCAAGGTTGTCCGCGCCCGAGCGGCGCGGGTCGGCCAGCGCGTGGGCGCGCTGCACGCCGGGGTTCCAGGTGCCAGGGTGCAGCGTCGGACCGAGCAACGTGCGGCGGTCGAACGGCCTGTCCTGGTACGCCTGCGCGCGGTTGACCGCCTGGAAGTACCCACCCTCGGACAGCGCACCCATCCGCACGGACGGGTGCGCGCGGAACAGCTCCGCCACCGCCCGGCGGGTGATCTCGCGATGCTCCGGCTGCCGCATCAGCCGGGACGGTAACCGCGATGCAGTGCGACGGCGCCGCCGGAGAGGTTGCGCCACGCGACCCGCGACCAGCCGGCGTCCTGCAACGTACGGGCGAGCGCCGGTTGGTCGGGCCACTCCCTGATCGAGTCGACGAGGTACCGGTACGCCTCGGGGTCGCTCGACACCACGCGTCCCGCCGCCGGCAGCACCTGGCCGAGGAAGACGTCGTACGCGAGGCGGAACGGTCGCCACGTCGGGGTGCTCACCTCGCAGACCACGATCCGGCCGCCAGGCACCGTCACCCGCAGCAGCTCGGCCAGCGCCGTGTGGACGTCCACGATGTTGCGCAACCCGAACGAGATGGTCACGGCGTCGAACGTGGCGTCCGCGAACGGCAGCGCGAGCGCGTCCGCCGCGACGAACGGCAGCTCGGGGTGTCGACGCTTGCCGACCCGCAGCATGCCGAGCGAGAAGTCGCACGCGACCACCTCGGCGCCGAGTTCGGCCAGCGGCACCGTGGACGGGCCGGTGCCGGCGGCCAGGTCGAGGATTCGCTGGCCGGGACGCGGGTCGATCGCACGCACCACGGCGGGCCGCCACAGCAGGCGGTCCTGACCGAGCGACATGACCAGGTTGGTCGCGTCGTACCTGGCCGCCACCTGGTCGAACATCGCCGCGACCTCGGCCGGGCGCTTGTCGAGGCCAGCCCTCACCGAGCCCCCTCCCGTCGTGCGGGATACGAAATCATCATGAGACCAAGTCTCACGCATCTCCTGTAGCGCAGTGACGGGGCTACGCAGTAACGTCCCGCCCATGGCGACGGCGACCACCGACGGGGACAGTCAGGGCGTCAAGGAACTCGCCGAACAGCGCGACGAGGAGCGTCCGTCCAGGAGGTTGTCCGGTCGGGTCGCCGCCGGCGTCACGTTCGTGTGCTTCGCGGTGTCGCTGTTCGTGGTGTGGCAGGTCTTCTCGCCACTGCCGAACGGCAACCAGTTCTACCTGATGCTGTTCCTGGCCTTCGCGCTGCCGGTCGTCTTCGTCTGCTACCGGATGACCACCCGCCGCCGGCAGCCTGGCCAACCGACCAACGACAACCCCGGAGCGCTCGACTGGGCCCTGGCCGGTGTCGCGTTCGTCACCTGTCTCTACCCGGTACTCCCGCTGCCACTCGGTGACCTCGGCGGCGGCGGCTTCAACGCGTTCCTCAACCGGCAGGGGTCACTGACCGTCCTCGACGTGGTGATGGGCGGCCTGCTGCTCCTGCTCATCCTCGAAGCCACCCGCCGCACGACCGGCTGGATCCTGCCCGGTGTGTGCGTGGCGTTCTTCCTCTACGCGTACTACGGCGGGTACCTGCCGCAGGGCCTGCCGATCGCGCACGCAGGCATCGACATCGACCAGATCATCAACGGGCTCTACAACGACGCAAGCGGCTTCTACGGCGTACCGCTGGACGTCGCGGCCAGCTACATCGTGCTGTTCACCATCTACGGCGCGGTGCTCGACTCGACCGGTGCCGGCAAGTTCTTCATCGACTTCAGCTTCGCCGCGTTCCGCAAGTCCCGCACGGCGCCCGGCCGTACGGTCGCGACGTCGGGGTTCCTGCTCGGCACGGTGTCGGGTTCTGGCACGGCGACCGCCGTCAGCCTCGGCTCGGTCACGTGGCCGATCCTCAAGCAGGCCGGCTACCCGAGGGAGAACGCCGGCGGCATGCTCGCGGCGTCCGGCATCGGCGCGATCCTTTCACCGCCGACGCGTTCATCATCGCCGAGTACCTGCAGACGTCGTACCTGAACGTGCTCATCTGGGCGATCGTGCCCACACTGCTCTACTACCTGGGCATCCTGCTCGCGGTGGAGATCGACGCACGCAGGTTCGGCGCCGCGGCCGTCGAGATCCACGCGAAGAGCGCATGGAAGCTGCTGCTGCGGTTCGGCTACCACTTCCTGTCCCTCGGTGTCATCGTCCTGTTCCTCGCGCTCGACATCCCACCGTTCCGCGCGGTGGTGTACGCGACGCTCGTCGCGCTGACTTTCGGACTGGCCGAGCGCGTGATCAGCCGCCGCGACCCGCGCGAACCGGACTCGGAGCAACAGCCGCTCAGGGACTCGTTGCTCGGCTACGTGAAGGGCGTCTACCTCGCGTTGTCCACGGGGATCAGGTCGGCGCTCGCGGTCGTCGCGGTATGTGCGGCGGCCGGCATCATCACGTCGGTCATCACGAAGACCGGGATGGGCCAGGAGCTCAGCGACCTGCTCGTCTCGCTGGCGCAAGCCCTGGCGGCGAGCCCGACGGGAACGCTGATCATCACCGCGGTCTTCGCCGCGATCGCGGTCGGCGTGCTCGGCCTGGCGGTGCCCGTCACCGCGTCGTTCATCATCGCCTGGGTGGTCATCGGGCCGGCGCTGATGGCGCTGGACATCGCGCCACCTGAGGCGGCGATGTTCATCTTCTACTACGCAGTGCTCTCCGAGGTCTCGCCGCCGACCGCGCTCGCCGCCGTCGCGTCCGCCGCGATCACCGGCGGCCACGTCATCAAGACCATGTGGCAGACGTGGAAGTACACCCTGCCCGCGTTCCTTGTGCCGCTGGCGTTCGTGCTCACCGACAACGGCGCGCACCTGCTGTTCCGCGGCTCGTTCGTCGACGTGCTCTGGACGACGGCGGTCTCGGCGATCGCCGTGGCGGCGCTGGCCGTCGTCACCGGCGGTTGGATCGTGCAGCGCGCACACTGGCTGGAACGCCTGCTGTGCGCGCCTGCCGCCGCGTTGCTCCTGTACCTCCAACCGGTCACGATCCTCGTGGGGTTCGGATTCCTCGCCGCGGCGATCGTGATCCATCTCGTACGAACATTCCGTCACCGGACCGGCGGAGACCTCCGTCGACCACTCAACGAAGGGACGTCGTCGTGAAGAAGCGCCTCGTCAAGCTGTTGGCCCCCGCGCTGGTCGTGGGGCTGGTGGCCACCGCGTCCGGATGTGGAGGCAAGCAGGAACCGGAAGCCGTGGGTGGCGGCAAGTGCGAAGCCGGCAGCGGCTCCATCACCATCGCCACCGGCAACTCCACCGGCGTGTACTACGTCGTCGGCGGCGGCCTCGCGCAGGTCATCAGCAAGAACACCGACCTGAAGGCGACCGCGGCCGAGACGGGTGCGTCGGTGCAGAACATCGAGCAGCTCGTCGACGGCACCTACGACGTCGCGTTCTCATTGTCCGACACCGCCGCGGACGCGGTGAACGGCAACGAGTCGTTCGACCAGCCGCAGCCGGTCCGCGCGCTGACCAACCTGTACCCGAACACCACGCACGTCGTCGTGCGTGCCGACTCCGGCATCGACTCGCTCGAGGACATGAAGGGCAAGACCATCTCCACCGGTTCGCCGAAGTCCGGCACCGAGGTGATCGCGAACCGGCTACTCGAGCAGGCCGGCGTCGACCCGGCGAAGGACATCAAGGCGCAGCGGCTCGACATGGTGAAGACCGCCGACGGGATGAAGGACGGCACCATCGACGGGCTGTTCTGGTCCGGCGGCCTGCCCACCCCGCAGATCACCGACCTGTTCACCTCGCTCGGCGACAAGGTGAAGTTCATCGACGTCAGCCCGATGCTGCCGAAGATGAAGGAGATCAACGACGTCTACGAGGCGTCGACGATCAGCAAGGACGTCTACAAGACGCCCGAGGACATCAAGACGTTCGACACCCCGAACGTCCTCCTGGTGAAGGACGACTTCGCGAAGTCGAACGCCTGTGCGATCACCAAGCTGATCTTCGACAAGAAGCAGCAGCTGGTGAAGGTGCACCCGGCGTCGAAGGACATCTCGCTGGACACCGCGCGCCAGACCACACCGGTCAAGCTGCACCCGGGCGCCGAGCAGGCCCTGGACGAGCTCAAGGCGCCGAAGTAGGGAGGCGCGAGTCGCGTCAGCGGGTGGCCAGGTACAGGGCGTAGCTGAACGTCCTGCCCTCCCTGGCCACCTGCAGCGGGATCTCGTCGCAGGACGCGGCCAGGGCGGTGAGCGTGCGGTGCAGGGCCGGCGCCGGGTCGGCGGACCAGACGGCGAGCACGCCGCCCGGTCGCAGCCGGGCGAGGCAGGCGGCCAGGAACGGCTCCTCGTACACCGGCGCGTTGGCGCCGTGTACGAGGAACAGCGGGCCGTTGTCCACGTCGAGCAGCACGCAGTCCACCGACTCGGCGGGCAGCAGCGTGGGCAGCACCGCGCGCACGTCGCCGGTACGCACCCGCACCCGCGGGTCGTGCATCAGCTCGGCGCCGCCGGGCACCACACCGGACGACAGCCACTCGACCAGGTTCGGCTCCAGCTCGACCACCTCGACGGCACCCACCCGCGGCTCGTCGAGCAGTGCGCGCACCGTGTAGCCGAGGCCGAGGCCGCCGACGGCGACGGTCAAGGCGTCGCCGGCGACGCGGTCGAGGACGGCCGTCGCGAGCAGCCGCTCGGTGGCGGTGTGCACGGTGTCCATGGCGAACACGCCGTCGACGATCAGCTCGTGCACCGGCTCGCCTTCGCCGTCCGTACGAGCCCGCAGCACCACCTCACCGCCGAGCGCGCCTGGCGCACGGCGCAGCACGGTCGGCCGCTCGGTGGAGGTGCTCACGGCGCGAACTCGGTGGCGATCCTGACCCGCGCCTCCAGCTCAAGCAGCTTGCGCTTGATGTCCAGCCCGCCGCCGTAGCCCACCAGCGTGCCGTCGGCGCCGACCACCCGGTGACAGGGCACCACGATGGGCAGCGGGTTCTGCCCGTTCGCCGACCCGACCGAACGCGGGTTCGCGGAGCCGTCCACCCGCTCGGCGAGCTCCTTGTACGTCCAGGTGTAGCCGTAAGGCACTTCGAGCAGCGCCTGCCACACCCGGAGCTGGAACGGCGAGCCGCGAAACGCCAGCGGCAGGTCGAACGTGGTGCGCTCGCCGGCGAAGTACGTGCGCAGCTGCTCGCCGACCTCACGCAGCACGGGGTGCGCGGGCCGCTCGTCCACCGGCGCCGGCGACTCCTTGCCGAGGAAGTCGATCACCCGCACGCCGGACTCGTCGACCTGCACGGCGATCTTGCCGACCGGCGAGGCGAACACGGCCTCCGCCACGGCGGCGGGTCTGGACATCGAGGTGGTGGTCACGCCCCCGACTGTAGCTGGCCCAACGCGTCGCCGACGGCGGCTTGCACCCGCCTGTGGAGAACCGCGTTGTCGCCCCGGTCGGTACGTACGACCACGGCCGTGATGCCGGGCGTCGGTGCAAGCGCGGCACGCAGGTCGGCCGCCTTCGCCACCTCGGTGACAGGCACCCGGTACGCGGCGAGCACCGCGCAGAGGTCGAGCCCGTGCGGCGTGCCGAAGACCCGCTCGAAGCCCGCCACGTCCTGCTGCTCGAGCAGCGAGAAGATGCCGCCGCCGTCGTTGTCCACCACGACGAACGTGAGCGCGGGCGGCTGCTCCCCAGGCGGCACGGCGAACCCGTTCACGTCGTGCAGCAACGCGAGGTCGCCGAGCAGCGCGTACGCCTGGCCACCGCCGGCGCGCTGGTGCGCGTACGCCGCTCCCATCGCCGCGGACACGCTGCCGTCGATGCCCGCGAGCCCGCGGTTGCCGTACACGTGCACACCGGTGCGCGGCACCGCGTACGCCTCCAGGTCGCGGCCCGGCCGGCTCGAACCGGCGAACAGCAGTGCGCCGTCCGGCAGCTCGGCGAACAGCTCGCGCGCCACCCGCGGCTCGGAGAGCTCCTCGGTCTCGTCGAGCACCGTGTCGACCGCCTGCCGCGCCGCGGCGTCGGCCGCCTGCCAGGCACGCAGCCAGTGGCCGGGCTCGCGTCGTACCCCGGGCACCGGCACGGCCGGCACCACCCGGGTGGCGGTGCGGGTCGGGTCGGCGAAGCCCGGCGCGGGATCGACCACCAGGTGCTCACCGGCCGCACGCAGCCAGGCCAGCACGCTGCGGCTCAGCCCCGGCGCGCCCGCGACGACGACCAGGTCGGGACGGTGCCGCGCGGCGAACTCCTCGTCGGCAAGCAGCAGCGGGAAGGTGCCGATGGCGACGTCGGCCGTACGCGCGTCGCCGGACGGCTCGGACAGCACCGGCCACGCCAGCGCCTGCGCCAGCCGGACGGCGGCGTCCGGGTCCTGGCAGCCCTCGCCGACCAGCACCGCGCCGCGCTCGGGCGGATCGCCGAGCACGTCGACCGGCGGCAGCGCCTGGTCGACCTCGATCCACGGCCGGCCGGCCGGCCGGCCGGCGAGCGGCTCCGGCCACTCGCCGTCGTCGTCGTCCGGCACCAGCGGCTCGCGCAGCGGCATGTTGACGTGCACAGGACCGGCGTCGAGCGGCCGGGTGGCGACCGCGCAGGCGCGGGCGGCGACCGAACGCCAGTACGCGACGACGCCAGACCGGCGTTCCGGCACGCCGAGCTGGGTCGCCCAGCGGGGCGCGGAGCCGAAGACCCGCACCTGGTCTGTGGTCTGGTTGGCGCCGGTCTGCTGCAGCTCCGGCGGGCGGTCGGCGGTGAGCGCGAGCAGCGGCACCCTCGCGTGCGACGCCTCGAGCACCGCGGGGTGCACGGACGCGACCGCCGTGCCCGACGTGCAGACGACCGCCACCGGCTGTCCGGACACCTTGGCCAGGCCGAGCGCGAGGTAGCCGGCCGAGCGCTCGTCGTGCCTGACGTGCAGCCGGATCCGCTGGTCCGCGACGAGCGCGAGCGCCAGCGGCGCCGACCGGGACCCGGGGGCGAGCACCGCCTCGCGCATGCCACCACGGACGAGCTCGTCCACGAACACCTCGGCGAACGCGCTCGACGGGTTCACTGCCGCCCTTTCCGCCTCGACTGCAGCCTGACCAACGGGTCGTTCCACGGCGCCGGCCGCCCTAACCCGCACTGGCCGCCGCCACGGCGGCGAACCGCTCCTCCCAGCGTCGCACGATCGCCGCGTCCGGGCGGCACATGGTGATCCGTTGCACCGTCGGTTCGGGGCGCGACACGGGGACCACACCACGTTTCGGCGACAGTGCGTGATCGACGACATCCGACGTGAGCAACGGCACAGTGCCCAGGCCACAGGCGTACGGCAGCTCCGGCAGCGCGGCGGCCAGCGCCACCCCGGCGGCGAGCCCGACGCTCGTCTCGATCGCGCTCGACACCACGACCGGCAGCTGGATCTGCTCCGCGACCCGCAGGCAGGCCGCCACCCCGCCGATCGGCTGCACCTTAAGCACGGCGACGTCCGCGGCCTGCAACGCGGCCACCCGCAGCGGGTCGTCGGCGCGCCTGATCGACTCGTCGGCGGCGATCGGCACGTCCACCCGGCGGCGTACGGCGGCGAGCTCCTCGACGGTGCGGCACGGCTGCTCGACGTACTCCAGACCGCCGGCCGCGGCGTCCAGCTGGCCGATCATCCGCACCGCGGTGTCCACGTCCCAGCCGCCGTTGGCGTCCACCCGCACCCGGCCGCCCGCGCCGAGCGCGTCGCGCGCGGCGGCCACCCGCTCCAGGTCGTCGCCTGGCTGCTGGCCAGTCTCGGCGACCTTCACCTTGGCCGTAGTACACCCGTCGCTCGCACGTACGACGGCGGCCACCCGGTCGGCCGGCAGTGCGGGCACGGTGCAGTTCACCGGGATCTCCGTGCGTACCGGCGCCGGCCACCGGCCGTACGCGGCCTCCCTGGCGGCGGCGAGCCACGGCACACAGGTGACGTCGTCGTAGTCGAGGAACGGGGAGAACTCCGCCCAGCCGGCCGGCCCGCGGAACAGCACGCCCTCCCTGACCTCCGTACCGCGGAACCGCTCGCGCATGGGGATGGCGTACACGTGCAGCTGCGCGGGGTCGGTCACGCCAGCAGCCTAGTACCGCGGCCGGGCACACTTGCTCGGGTGAGCCCTGACCACCTCGACGTCCTGCCCTGCCCGGCCGACGCCGCGGCGCTCGACGCGCTGCTCCCCCCGCTCGGCGCCGCCCTCGACGGGCACGGCCCTCCGCTCGCGCTGGTGCCGGAGTGGCCGGCCGACGAGCTGCTCGCCGCGCTCCGCCCGGACGAACCGGTCGACGCGCCCGGCATCGCGGCGGTGGTGACCACGTCCGGCTCCAGCGGCGAGCCGAAGCCGGTGCTGCTGCCCGCGGCCGCGCTGCGCGCCTCGGCCACCGCCACGCTCGACCACCTCGGCGGCCCGGGCCAGTGGCTGCTCGCCCTGCCCGCGCAGTACGTCGCCGGGCTGCAGGTCGTGGTGCGTTCGCTGGTCGGCGGCACCACGCCGGTCGCGCTCGACACCAGCGGCGGGTTCACCGTCGACGGCTTCGTCGCGGCCACCGGCAAGCTCGACGCCGGCACCAGGCACTACACGGCGCTCGTGCCCACCCAGCTCGGCCGGCTGCTCGCCGAGCCGGCCGGCCGCGACGCGCTGCGCGGGTACCACGCCGTGCTGCTCGGCGGCTCGGCCGCGCCGGACGGGCTGCTCGACCGGGCCAGGGCCGCCGGCGTCGCGGTGACCACCACGTACGGCATGAGCGAGACCTGCGGCGGTTGCGTCTACGACGGCCAGCCGCTGGCCGGCGTGGACGTCGAGATCCGCGACGACGGCCGGGTGCTGCTCGCCGGCCCGGTGCTCGCCGCCGGCTACCGGCTGCGCCCTGACCTGACCGCCGCCGCGTTCCAGCACGTACGCGGCCGCCGGGTGCACGTGACGCCGGACCTGGGCCGGCACACGCCGGACGGCCGGCTGGAGATCCTCGGCCGCGCCGACCACGTGGCGGTCTCCGGCGGCGTGAACGTGCCGCTGGCCGCCGTCGAGCAGACGCTGGTCGGCCACCCGGCGGTCGCGGCCGCGGCCTGCGCCGCCGTCGCCGACGCGCAGTGGGGCGAGCGGGTGACCGCGGTCGTCGCGCCCGCGGCGGGCGCCCACCCCACGCTGGCCGAGCTGCGCGCCCACGTGGCCCGCACCAGCCCGCGCGCGTGGGCACCGCGCGAGCTGGTGTACGTCCCGGCCATCCCGCAGCTGAGCTCGGGGAAGACCGATCGGCTAGCGGTGCAGCAACTCTTGGCCGACGCCAGCAGGGAGCGGATGTCCTAGGTACTTCGACCTGAAAAATGGTGGGCTGGGGTGACCTGGTTCGTGTTCGGTGGGTTTCTTCGAGCGTGGTCTTCCCGGGTGGCTCTTCACGCGGCCAGTGCACCGATCTTGACCAGGTTGTGGGCGAAGATGCCGTGTCCGCACCAGGT